>CAYTBD010000208.1:0-4975 GCA_964435755.1 uncultured Rhodobacterales bacterium | reverse complement strand
TACCACACGCGCGACAATGGCGACTTGACGCTCGAGACCTCGGTGACCGGCACGGTCAGCCTCGAGGCCGAGAAGAAGGGCATCAACATGTCCCGCATCATGCGGACGTTCTACCGGCACGCAGAGCGTACGTTCAGTTTCGAGGTGATCGAGGCGGCACTCGATGACTACAAGGCGGATCTTGAGTCCTTCGATGCCCGGATCCAGATGCGGGTCTCCTTCCCGATGAAGGTGCGGAGCCTTCGGTCCGGCCTCGAGGGCTTCCAGTACTACGACATCGCGCTCGAACTGGTGGAGCGCGACGGCGTGCGCAAGAAGATCCTCCATCTCGACTACGTCTATTCCTCGACCTGCCCGTGTTCACTGGAACTCTCGGAGCACGCTCGTCAGTCCCGGGGCCAGCTCGCCACGCCGCATTCGCAACGCTCCGTCGCGCGGATTTCAGTCGAGCTCGATGGTAGCGCCGGCTGCCTCTGGTTCGAGGATCTCATCGAGATGGCGCGCGCCGCCGTACCGACGGAGACGCAGGTCATGGTGAAGCGCGAGGACGAACAGGCGTTCGCCGAACTCAATGCCGCGAATCCCATCTTCGTGGAGGACGCCGCACGGCTGTTCTCGGAGCAGCTCCTCAAGGACACCCGCATCGCCGACTTCCGCGTGGTTGCGTCGCATCAGGAGAGCCTCCACAGCCACGACGCGGTGAGCGTTCTGACCGAAGGCGAAACCTTCGCCTGCGACAGTCTCGATCCCCACCTGTTCCAGACGCTGTTTCACGTGGGGTGATCTGCTAGGATCGTCCCACGCCCATCCTGGGTTGCGGGAGGTGGCATGGCCCGATTCCCCGAACGCACGACGACGCTCCGCGACGGGACGCCGGTTCTGCTGCGCGAGGCGCGGCCCGAGGACGCGCCGCTCGTCCGGCTGGGATTCGCGCAGCTTTCCGACCGGTCGCGCCAGTTCCGCTTCCTGCGCAACATGCCGCAGCTGAGCGACGACGACCTGTCCTTCCTGACCTCGGTCGACACGAACGAGGTGATCGGCGCGCTCGACCTCGGCGCGGATCCCCCGACGCCCGTGGGGATGGCGCGCTACGTCCGCCTGCCGGGGCGCGCGCACACCGCTGAAGTCGCCATCACGGTCGTCGACAGCCATCAGGGCAAGGGTCTGGGAACCCTTCTCTTCGGGTGTCTGGCCTGGCAGGCGGAGCGAACGGGCGTCGACGGCTTCGTGGCCCTCGTTCACGTGCGAAACCGGGCGATGCGCAATCTCTTGAGGGACCTGGGCGCGACGACCGAGGAGGACCATGGCGACGAGCTTCAGCTTTTCCTGCCCCTTCGTCCTGACCCTGCGGGATATCCGGACAGTCCGGCCGGAGACGCCTTCCGCGCGGCCTATGCCCTTGCCGACCGTGCTTGACAGCGGGCGGAGCCGCGGCCAAGCCTGCGCCGCATGATCGACCTTCGCCCCGTCGGCTACGTCATCGGCCTTCTCGTCGCCGCACTCGGGGCGACGATGATTCTGCCCATGGCCGTCGATATCTATGCCGGCAACGGCCACTGGCCCGCGTTCCTGGAATCCGCGATCGTCACGGTGCTCTTCGGCAGCCTGCTCGCGCTTGCCTGCGCGAACGGCGTGCAGGACCGGCTCACGTTGCAGCAGACCTTCCTGCTGACGACGACCGTCTGGGTCGCTCTGCCCGCCTTCGGAGCGATCCCGTTCCTCATCGGGGCGCCCGAAGCGACCATCACCGATGCGGTGTTCGAGGCCATGTCGGGGCTGACCACCACGGGCTCGACCGTGTTCACGGGTCTGGAGACACTGCCGGATGGCATCCTGCTGTGGCGCTCGATGCTGCAATGGTTCGGCGGCATCGGGATCATCGTCGTCGCCATGGTGTTCCTGCCGGAACTGCGCGTCGGGGGGATGCAGATCTTCCGGTCCGAAGCCTTCGAGACGATGGGCAAGGTGCTGCCGAGGGCGACTGAAATCGCCGGGCGGATCTCGACGATCTATGCCGCGCTGACGATCGCCTGCGCGATTTCCTACTATTGGGCGGGAATGACCTTTTTCGATTCCGTCAACCATGCGCTGACGACGCTGTCGACCGGCGGCTTTTCCACCTCGGACGCGTCCATGGGCGCCTACCAGGGCGCCTCGGAATACGTGGCGACGGTCTTCATGGTGCTGGCGAGCCTGCCTTTCGTCCGATACGTGCAACTGGTCGCGGGGTCCGGCCGCCCGCTGGTCTTCGACGTGCAGGTGCGCGGATTTCTCGTCGTCCTCGCTGCCACGACGGTCGTCGTGACGCTCTACCGGCTCGTCGCGAATGGCGACGGTCCCGAGCCAGCGTTCCGCGAGGCGGCGTTCAATCTCACGTCGATCATCACGGGCACGGGATATGCGAGCGTCGATTATCAGCTCTGGGGCGCCTTCCCGGTCGTCGTGTTCTTCTTCATCGGGCTTGTAGGGGGCTGCGCGGGATCGACCTCCTGCTCGATCAAGATTTTCCGCTATCAGATCCTCTTCGCGTCGATCCGGTCACAGATCAGGCGTATCCATTCGCCGCACGGGGTGTTCACGCCACGCTACGAAGGGCGCCCCGTGACCGAGGACGTGCTGTCCTCGGTCATGGCGTTCTTCGTGGTGTTCACCGTCACGCTCGGACTCACATCCGTACTGCTCGCCATGACAGGTCTCGACGTCATGACATCGGTTTCGGGCGCGGCGACGGCCATCGCCAACGTCGGGCCCGGTCTCGGCCCGATCATCGGGCCGGCCGGGAACTTCGCGCCGCTCAATGACGTCGCCAAGTGGATCCTGACCTTCGCGATGCTGATCGGCCGGCTCGAGTTGATGGCCGTGCTCGTCCTTTTCACCGCGAGTTTCTGGCGGACCGCCTGAGCGTCAGTCCCAGCAGGTGACCAGCACTGTCATGTCGGCGGCGAGCCTCGTGAGGTCTTCGGGCGCGATGGCTGCCGCGTTATCGGACGCTGCCGGAGAGACTCCGTTGTCCGAGAGGAAGGTGGCGAGCGCCGTGGCGTCCACGGCGAAGCTCACCTCGGGCGGAAGCCGGCGGCTGCCATTGGTGTCAGGCGCGAGAAGAACGCCAAGGACCGATCCCGTCGAATCGAGCACCGGGCCGCCGGCCTCGCCCGCCTCGGCGACGAGCGCGAGTCGCGTGAGGTCTTCCTCGCCGCGGAGGCCGCGGATGTCCGAGAGCGTGCCATAGGTGAGCGTGGGCGACGTCAAGACGCCGCCGTAGGGGTAGCCCGCCACCGCGACCTCGGACTGGAGGCGCGGCACGCCCGCCTGAAGCCGCGCATGGCGGATCGGCGCGAGCCGCTCCGCCGGATCCAGAAGCGCGATACCGAGCGCGGCGCTGGTCGCGGCGACCTGTGCCTCGGTCTCGTCGTCCAGGAGGACGCGGGAGCACCCCTCGACAGCATCGGCGCTGGTCACCACCTTGCCGTCCGCCGACACGAAAAAGCCGCTGCGGGTCCGCTCGGGCTGTCTGATGCGCAGTCCCGACAGCAGATCGAGGCCCTGGTCCGCCGAGGCGACCGGCATGTCCGGCAGGACGGCTGCGGTCGGAGTGAAGCTCGCCCGCATCTGCTGAAGCGCCCGGGTGCGCAGTTTTTCGTCGCCTGCGGGCCAGATCAGGGTGAACCCCTTCACCGCGCCGCCGGAAACCTGGGCATAGGTGGTCGAGATGATCTCGTCGTTCGCGCCTGTCAGCGTGAACGAGCGCTGTCCGCGGTTGCGCGGGCCTTCGAGTGGCACGATCTCGAGCGTCTGCATGATGTCGTAGAGGCCGAACAGCGTGTCTTCGTCGCCCGCCTGGCTGATCAGAAGCACCCGAACGCCGCCGCCGTCCTTGCTGTCGTAATGCGCGAACGGCGCTTCGTAGCGCGAGAACTCGACCATCGCGGTCGGCATCTCGATCTCGATTCCGGCGCGGGTGTCGATAACGGGGTTCATTCCAAGGCTTGAAAGCGCCTCCCGGTACGCGGTCAGCAGCTCCCGCCGCTGGGCGGTGGAAAGGACGCCGGTCGGCTCGTAGGCATTCGAGAGTTGCCACGCCTCCATCGCGCGGCGCGTGCCGGGACCGAAGGAGGCATCGATCGCCCCGGTGTAGAAGCCGTCCCACTGAAGCGCTTCCTGGACCTCGGCCCGGTCCTCGCGCGACAGCTGCCGTTCGGCGGCGCGCGATTGCGCGATCGTCTCGTCCGGCGGAGCGAGGTCGCGCGGCGGTTCTGCGGCGATGGTCTCGGGCTGGACGAGGAGACCGTCGCCGAAAATCCGGCGTCCGAAGCCGAGACCGTCCGAGACGAAGCTGTCGCCCGGAATAGCGCCCTGGGCGCGAAGGCGGCGAAGCTCCTGCTCCGCGGTGATGGGATCGTAGGGACCCAGAGCGATCGCGTACCAGCCCGACGGCAGCGCGAAGCTGTTGACGTTCGGCAGTTGCGCCGCGTAATCCTGCGCCCGCTCCATGGCCTGCGGCTGGCTCGGTCGCGCCTCGATCTGAACCCACCCGAGTTGCTGTGCCCCGGCAAAGGTCGCCCAGACGACCGCGCCGAGGGCAAGGACAATCGCTCTCACCATTCCCGTTCCCGTCAGAAAACCCGCCCGCACAGGCAGCGCGGGCTTTGCATGGAGCGCAAACTAGCAGAGCGCGGCGAGGATGGTAGTCGTGAAACTCCGGTGCCGCGTTGACCCTTCCACGGCTGTTGCCTATTGAGAACGCGCTTTTCCCGAGAGGCGGACATGTCGAAGGCGACCGAGAAACCACGGAGCTTTCAGGAGATCATCCTGCGGCTTCAGACCTACTGGGCGTCGAAGGGCTGCGTGGTCCTGCAGCCCTACGACATGGAGGTGGGCGCGGGCACGTTTCACCCGGCGACAACGCTGCGCTCGCTCGGCACGAAGCTCTGGGCCGCGGCCTACGTGCAGCCGTCGCGGCGGCCGACGGACGGGC
>CAYTBD010000207.1:0-4997 GCA_964435755.1 uncultured Rhodobacterales bacterium | reverse complement strand
CGTGAAGCTGGGCACCACCTCGGCGCAGAAGAAGCTGTTCTTCAACCTCCGCAAGGCGAAGGCGAAGATCGGCGCGCTCGAGGAAGGCGACCTTCGGCCGGAGAACGTGGCCCAGATCGCCCACGACCTGAACGTGACCGAGGACGAGGTGATCTCGATGAACCGGCGCCTGTCCGGCGGCGACGCATCGCTGAACGCCACGATCTCGGCGGACGGCGAGGGGGCGGCGGAATGGCAGGACTGGCTCGAGGACGAAGGTGCCGACCAGGCCGAGGACTACGCCGCGCGCGACGAACTCACGGCGCGCCGCGAGCTGATGGTCGAGGCGATGTCGGTTCTGAACGACCGCGAGAAGGACATTCTGATGCAGCGCCGGCTGAAGGACGATCCGGTGACGCTCGAGGAATTGTCCGGCCAGTACGACGTCAGCCGCGAGCGGATCCGCCAGATAGAAGTGCGCGCCTTCGAGAAGCTCCAGCAGAAAATGAAGGAGCTCGCGAAGGACAAAGGGATGCTCGAGCCGGCGTAAGGCTCTTCTCCCGGGGTTTCGGCGAGGGCGGCTTCGGCCGCCCTTTTCCATGCCGCGAACCCGGCTGGCGCCGCGTCGTCCGTGACGTTAGACAGGCGCAAAGACGGGAGGAAGACATGTCGAAACCGATCCGCTGGGGCATCCTCGGGGCCGGAAAATTCGCGCGGGAGCACATGGGGCCCGCGATCCACGCCGCCAATGGCGCCGAGCTTGCGGGGCTGGCGACGTCGCAGGCCTCGAAGGCGGCGGCGTTTCTCGATTTCGCGCCGGGTCTCGCCGTCTACGACGGTTACGACGCGCTGCTCGCCGATCCGGAGATCGACGCGGTCTATATCCCCCTGCCGAACCATCTCCATGTCGAGTGGACGCTGAAGGCCGTGGCCGCGGGCAAGCACGTGCTCTGCGAAAAGCCGATGGCGATGGCCGCGGGCGACTACGACCGGCTGATCGCGGCACGCGACGCGTCGGGCCTCCTTGTCACCGAGGCCTACATGATCGTCCACCATCCCCAATGGCAGAGGGCGCGGGGCTTGCTGCGGGAGGGCGCGATCGGGCGGCTTCTTCACGTCGACGGCTTCTTCAGCTACGACAACTCCGGCGATCCCGGGAACATCCGCAACAAGGCCGACACCGGGGGCGGGAGCCTGCGGGACATCGGCGTCTATACCTGCGGCTCCTGCCGCTTCGCGACCGGCGAGGAACCCGAGGAGGTCGCGTGCGAGATCGTCTGGGAGAACGGGGTCGACGTCACGGCCCATGTCTCGGCGCGGTTCCCGTGCTTCCGGTTCCAGGCGTCGACCTCGATGCGGATGCATCCCCGCCAGGAAATGACCTTTCACGGCACGGACGGGATCATCCGCCTGACGGCGCCCTTCAACGCCCGGCTCTTCGGCGAGGCGCGGCTGGAAATCCATCGCAACGCCCACAACGGGGTGGTGCCGGGGACGGTGACGGTGGAGCGGTTCACCAAGGACAATCACTACGAGATCCAGGTCGAGAATTTCGGACGCGCGATCCGGGAGGGCGCGCGGTATCCGTGGTCGCTCGAGGATGCGCGCGGCACCCAGAAGATGCTCGACATGGCCTTCGAGGCGGCCGGGGCGGCGTGAGTGTCCGCGTTCGGACGGGGCGAAATCGCTGACAGTGTCCGTATCGGCGATATCGAGATCCGCGGGCGCAGGCGCGGAGCGGCGTTTTGCCCCGGCAGGGGTGTCGTGCTAGCCTCCGGTCCGGGGCCACAGGAGAGGCGGACATGAGCGCATCCGACGAGGACAAGGTGACTGGCCGGATCCACGGCGAGCAGCCGCAGGTCGAGCGCGAGGGTCTCGCGCTCCGCTTCGTGCACATGGTGCTGATCTGGGTGATGCTCTCGATCGCGCAGACGGTGCTCACCGTGGCGACGGTGGTGCAATTCGTCCTGATGCTGATCAACGCGGGGCAGCCCAACGCGCGGCTCGCCGAGTTCGGCACCGACCTCGGCGTCTGGATCGCCAAGGCGGCCCGGTTCCAGACCGGCGCGAGCGAGGTGAAGCCCTGGCCCTGGACGGACCTCGATTGAGCGGCGGCGGGCACCGGCGTGTCTGTGCTCGTGCCGATGGTCCGGCGGCCGCGCCGGTCCGCCGTCGGCTGAACCGCCCGGGCATGTGGACCTGCAGGTGGCCTGCGTCGTTGAAAGGGAAGGCCGGGTAAAACCGGACGTTCCGCGGTGCGACTGATGCAAGATCGATTCATACCCCGTTTAATCCTGGTGACGCTCGCGGCGCTGATCGTGGTGACGGCCTATCACCTGCTCCCGGTCGTCAGGACGACCTGGCTGGAGCCCGCGGCGGAACCGCGGGTGATCACGGCGCGCGGCGATCTCGCGCCGAGCGAACGGGCGACGATCGATCTCTTCAAGTCGGCGCGGGACGGCGTGGTCTTCATCACCACCGCGCAATCCGTCCGCGATCTCTGGTCGCGGCGGGTCTATCGGCAGGAACGCGGGTCCGGCTCGGGGTTCTTCTGGGACGATCGCGGCCATGTCGTCACGAACAACCACGTCATCGAAGGCGCGAGTTCGGCGACGATCCGGCTGGCCGACGGGCGGAGCCTGCCGGCACGGCTCGTCGGACGGGCCCCGGCCTATGATCTCGCGGTGCTCAGGATCGAGGCGCGTAATCTGCCGCCGCCGCTGCCGGTGGGAGAGAGCGAAACGCTCGAGGTCGGGCAGGGCGTGCTGGCCATCGGCAATCCGTTCGGCCTCGACTGGACGCTGACGACGGGGATCGTCTCGGCGCTCGACCGGGAACTCCCGGCGGCGCGGGGGCGGGCCATCCGCGGACTGATCCAGACCGATGCGGCGATCAATCCGGGAAACTCCGGCGGGCCGCTTCTCGACAGCGCGGGGCGGCTCGTGGGCGTCAACACGGCGATCTTCAGCCCCTCGGGCGCCTCCGCCGGGATCGGCTTCGCGGTGCCGGTGGACACGGTCAACCGGGTGGTGCCGCAGCTGATCGAGCGGGGGCGCTACGCGCCGCCGTCGACCGGCGTGATCTATGACGCCCGCGTCAACGAGCTTGCGCGGGCGCAGGGGATCGAGGGGGTTCTGGTGCTCGGGATCGAGCCGGGATCGCCCGCGGCGGAGGCCGAACTGGTGCCGGCCCGGCTGACGGAGGGCGGCCGGATCGTTCCGGGAGATATCATCGTCTCCGTCGCGGGGCGGCCGGTCGAGAGCATCGGCGACTACCTCGAAGTGCTCGACGGCTACGATGCGGGGGATCGGGTGGTTCTCGGACTGCGGCGGGGCCGGGACGAGCGGGAGGTCGAGATCGCGCTGGCGCCCGGATCCTGACGCGGGGCCTCCGGCGCGGCGTCCGCCGGCTTGCTCCAGCGGCCCGCCTTGAATTGGAAGATCCCGTGCCTGCGCGCGCCGGCCGCGATTTCAGGTGATGCGGCGGCAGGGAATTCGCACTAGGTTGAGGTTCGGTCGAAACGAATGGGAGCGAAACGCGAACGGATGACGACAGGATCTGTCCAGACCGGCAGCACGAGGGTGCAGAACGTGGCGCTGATGATCATCGCGTTCGGGGTCCTGCTGTTCCTGCTCTATCAGGCGCAGTTCATCCTGATCTGTCTCTTCGTGGCGATCATGCTGTTCAGCCTGACGAGCGCGGCGATCGGGTTCATCGCCCGGCTGCACGTGGGCGTGCTGCGGATTCCGAACTGGCTCGCGACGATCGTGGCGCTTCTGCTGATCTCGACGGCGCTGATCATGCTGACCTCGCTCGTCCTGTCGGAGATCAACACCGTTCTGGGCACGACGCTGACCTATGCGGAGCGGACGCCGCGGGCGGTGGCGGACCTCTTCGCCTGGCTCGGGCCGGAGGCGGAGGCCGCGGTGTTCGAGGCGGTGCGCAGCGTCAACGTGAGCGGCTACCTGCGGTCCATCGCGGGGCAGGCGGGCGGGCTGATGCAGGGGACGGTGCTGGTCATCCTCTTCGTGGGCTTCCTCTTCGGCGAACGGGTCTGGTTCGGCGTGAAGCTCACCAACCTGCTGCGCGACGAGAAGCGGGCCGAGGAGATCTCGGACGTCGTGGGCGCGATCATGCACCGGGTGAACTACTACCTGCTGGTCAAGACGCTGGTGAGCGCGGTCACAGGGCTCATGGCCTTCGGGGTGGCGCAGTTCTTCGGGGTGGAGCTGGCCACCGCGATCGGGGTGATGACCTTCGTTCTGAACTTCATCCCCAACGTGGGGTCGATCGTGGCGACGGTGGCGGCGACGCTGATCGCCTATGTCCAGTTCGGCGACCCGGGGATGACGGGGGTGATCTTCGCGGTCCTGACGGTGATCCAGTTCGTGAACGGCAACGTGGTGGACCCGATCCTGATGGGGCGGACGCTGCGGCTGTCGGCCTTCGGGATCATCGTGTCGCTGGCGTTCTGGGCGGCGCTCTGGGGCGTGCCGGGGATGTTCCTGTCGGTGCCGATCATGGTGGCGATCATGATCGCCTGCAGCTACGTCCCCGCGCTCCGCCCCGTGGCGATCCTGCTGTCGCGGGAAGGCCTGCCCGAGACCGAACCGGCCCGCCGGGTGCGGCTGTTCCAGGCGACGGACCGGGCGGCGGAGTAGGGGCGTCCGAGGTCGGAACCGTTGCAACAGGCTCAACTTTTAATCTACATGGTGCAATGCTAAGCGCGGTGACAAACGGTTGACCAAGGCCTTCATCAACAATGAAGTTTTGCGCTGGGCGCTCCAGCGATCCGGTCAGACACGTGCCACGCTGGCCGAGAAATTGGCAACGAATGAAGATCGCGTTGAGGCTTGGCTTGTAGGCGATGATCTACCATCGTTCAAGCAAGCACAACGGTTGGCTTCGGTTCTTCAAGTTCCATTCGGAATGCTCTATTTGCCCGAAGTCCCAGCGGAAGAGATGCCAGTCGTCGAATTTCGCCGCCTTCCAAATATTTCGACGAGGATAAGCCGAGA
>CAYTBD010000206.1:2092-5042 GCA_964435755.1 uncultured Rhodobacterales bacterium | reverse complement strand
ACGAGGGGTCGATGTCGATATGGGCCTTCCGGCTGTCCGGCGAGAAATCCGGGATGCGCCCGGTGATCCGGTCGTCGAACCGCGCGCCCACGTTGATCATCAGATCGCAGCCGTGCATCGCGAGATTGGCCTCGTAGAGCCCGTGCATGCCCAGCATGCCGAGCCAGTTCCTGCCCGAGGCGGGATAGGCGCCGAGGCCCATCAGGGTCGAGGTGACGGGAAAGCCGGTGGCGTCGACCAGTTCGCGCAGCAGCTGGCTTGCCGCGGGGCCCGAGTTGATGACCCCGCCGCCGGTGTAGAAGACCGGCCTCTCGGCCTGCTCGATCATCTCGACGAGGCGCGTGATCGCGTCGAGATCCCCCTTCATCCTCGGCTGGTAGTGCGACACCCGCGCCTTCTGCGGCGGCGTGTAGTCGGCAGTGGCGAACTGGACGTCCTTGGGAATGTCGACGAGCACCGGTCCGGGCCGGCCCTTCGTCGCGACATGGAACGCCTGGTGGATGACATCGGACAGCGCGGCCGGTTCCTTCACCAGCCAGTTGTGCTTGGTGCAGGGGCGGGTGATGCCCACCGTGTCGGCCTCCTGGAAGGCGTCCGTCCCGATCATGAAGGTCGGGACCTGACCGGTCAGCACGACGAGCGGGATGGAATCCATGAGCGCGTCGGTCAGACCGGTGACGGCGTTCGTGGCGCCGGGGCCGGAGGTCACGAGGACGACGCCGGGCTTGCCGGTCGACCGCGCGTAGCCCTCGGCCGCGTGCACCGCCCCCTGTTCGTGGCGGACGAGGATGTGACGGATCTCGTTCTGCTGGAAGATCTCGTCGTAGATCGGCAGCACGGCGCCGCCCGGATAGCCGAACACCACCTCGACACCCTGATCCTTCAGGGCCTGGACCACCATCTTGGCGCCTGTCATCGCCTTCGTCATTTCGCTCTCCGCCGTTCGCGCATAAAAAAGCCCCCGGGGGTCAATCGGGGGCGCATGGGGGACCTTGAGGGTTTCCGTTACCGGCCCATGCGCCTCTGTCCTACAAGAATTACGATGCGTGTCATCGCCCGGGGCTCCTTCTTCGTGCGCGGGAGATTAGGGGCGACCCGGGGGGGCGTCAACCGCGAAGCGCCTGAATTTTGTGTCGCCAGAGAGATTTCCCGCGAATTTTTCTTGCGTCACGCGGCGCTCTGCCGCAACGCGCTTCCCTCACGTCACGCTCAGGCCCACCATGTAGAGGGCGTAGAGGGCGAGAAAGCCCGCCCCGCCCAGCCGTCCCAGACCGCGCGCCCAGGCGATCGTCGCGACGAGCAGGACCGACGCGCCGATCATCGCGGGCACGTCGATGACAAGGAAGCGGCTTTCGACCGGGATCGGGGCGATGAGGGCGGTGATCCCGAGGATCGCGAGGATGTTGAAGATGTTCGAGCCCACCACGTTGCCGAGCGCGATGTCGCGCTGGCCGCGAAAGGCGGCGATGACGCTTGTCGCGAGCTCGGGCAGGGAGGTTCCGACGGCGACGATGGTGAGGCCGATCACTGCTTCCGACACGCCGAACGCGCGGGCGATATCGGTCGCGCTGTCGATCAGGAGGCGCGCGCCCACCAGCAGCACCACCAGCCCGGCCAGCAGCGTCAGCCCGGAGCGCCACAGCGGCGCGGTCGCGATGTCGGGCGCGTCCTCGCTGCCGGCCTGCCTCAGGCAGACGGCGATGTAGGCCGCGATGCCGAGCACGAGCGCGATGCCTTCCCAGCGCCCGACCATGCCGCTCCAGAACACCGGGATCGTGGCCAGCGCCGCGGCCATCATCCAGCCGAGGTCGCGGCGGAGCACGGAGAGGCTCGCGGCGAAGGGTCCGATCACGGCCGAGACGCCGAGGATCAGCAGGATGTTGGCGATGTTGGAGCCCACGACGTTGCCGATGGCGATGCCGCTGGCGCCGGCGAGGGCGGCCTGAACGGACACCAGAAGCTCGGGCGTCGAGGTGCCGAAGCCCACCACGATCAGCCCGATGATCAGCGGCGGGATGCGCAGGCGCAGCGCCGCCGCGCTCGCCCCCTGCACAAGCCAGTTGCCACCGAAGAAGAGCCCGGCGAGGCCGAGGGCGAAGAACAACGCTGTCATGTCGGGGCCCGGAAAAGAGGTCTCCCTCAGATGGGAGGCGCCGCTGCGGCGTCAAGGGCCGGGCGCGGCGCGTCGCGCATCGGGCCGGCGGGCCGGGTTTTGTTTCCGATCCGGAAACCGTGAAGAGAATCGACCGGTGCGCGGCAGAAACACGGTTCCCTCATTGGTGGCCTGTGTGTAAGTTCCCGCCACTGTGAACAAACCACCGGCAAAAAAGCCGGGAATAACCGGGAGGTTACACCTAATGAATCGCCGTTCATTCCTCAGAACGTCCGCTCTCGGCGGATCGGCCGCCGCAGCGGCCACCCTCGCAACGCCTGCGATCAGCCAGGGCCGCGAGGTTCTCACCATGGTCACCACCTGGCCGCGCGGCCTCGCCGGCGTGTGGGATTCGGTCGAGCGCGTCGTCAACAACGTGGCCGAGCTCACCGACGGACAGCTCACCATCGACGCCAAGGCGGCCGGTGAACTCGTCGGCGCGTTCGAATCCTTCGACGCCGCCGCCTCGGGGCAGGCCGACGCCTACCACGGCGCGGACTACTACTGGGTCGGCCAGTCGCCGGCCTGGGCGTTCTTCACCGCCGTGCCCTTCGGCATGACCGTGCCCGAGATCATGACGTGGTACTACGGTGGCGACGGCATGTCGCTGCACCACGAACTGGGCGAGATCTTCGGCGTGCGCGCCTTCATCGCCGGCCAGACCGGCGCGCAGGGCGGCGGCTGGTTCCGCAGCCCGATCGAATCCGCGGGCGACCTGCAGGGCCTCAAGTTCCGGATGCCCGGCCTCGGCGGCCAGGCGCTCTCGACGCTCGGCGTCTCGGTCCAGAACATCCCCGG
>CAYTBD010000206.1:0-2082 GCA_964435755.1 uncultured Rhodobacterales bacterium | reverse complement strand
CGCCCTCGACGGCACCGAGTGGATCGGCCCCTGGTCGGACGAAAAGCTCGGCCTTCAGGAGATCGCGAAGAACTACTATCCCGCCGGCTTCCACGAGCCCGGCGCGGCGCTGTCGGTGGGCTTCAACCTGGAGCGCTTCAACAGCCTGTCGCCCGCGCACCAGAAGGCGCTCGAACTGGCCTGCGCCGATGCGCACCAGCACAACTACGCGCTCTTCACCGCCAACAACGGCCCCGCGCTTCAGCGTCTGCTGCAGGCCGGCGTGACCACCCGCGAGTTCCCCGACGACGTCTGGGAGGCCTTCGGGCGCGGTTCGGTCGAGGTGCTCGGCGGCTATCGCGGCGATCCGCTCTACGACCGGATCTACGACTCGGCGATGGCGTCGCTGCGCAACACCTCGGGCTGGCTGTCGCTGGCCGACTCTCCCTACGTCCGCCAGCGCGACCGGGTGCTCGCGGCTCTCTGAGCGGGGCGGCACGGCATCGGGCGGCGCGCCGCGGCGCGCTGCCCAATCCATGAGGGGGAGAGCGTGGACGCGATCGTCTGGTTCCTGCAAGGGGTGTGGTCGGGCATAGCGGGCCCGCTCTACGTGCTGTTCAACATCGGCACGGTCCTCGACTTCAGCGACCGCGAGAACATCATGCGCGTGATCTACTACGGCGCGTCGAAAGAGCTGTTCTTCTTCTTCTTCAACACCTTCGTCACCGTCTTCATCATCGGTATCTTCTCGCACGCCTTCCTGTGGCGCGTCGTCATCGGGCTCGAGGCCTTCGCGAACATCGTCGGCCGGACCGCCGCCTGGGCGGGGCTTCTCATGGTCCTGCAGCAGATCATCGTGATCTTCCTGCAATCGGTCTTCCGCGTGTCCGAGATCTCGATCGGCCCTTTCGGCGTGGACTTCACGCAGACCCTCGGCTGGTGGGGCGACGGCCTCAAGCTCTACAACGCCATCATCGTGTGCATGTGCTGCGCCTGGACCTTCGTGCAGGGCGGGCACGTCCGGGTGGACCTGTTCTACGCCGGTGCCCGGCATCGCAAGAAGCGGATCGTCGACATGTTCGGCTCGGTGTTCTTCATGATGCCCGCGATGATCCTGACGTGGTTCTATGCCTGGTTCTTCATGTGGCGGCACCTGAGCACGCCGCCGGTGAACGCCTCCGACAGCCTCGAGATGACACTGCGCAAGGCGATGGCCTTCCGCTGGAACGTCGAGACCACGGGCTTCAGCCCTTCGGGCTTCAACGCCTACTTCCTGTTCAAGGTGCTGATCCTCGTCTTCGCCTTCATGGTCCTGGTGCAGGCCTGCGCCTTCTTCTACCGCTCCTGGCTCGAATACCGCGAGGGGCCGGACAGCGCGGGCAAGTACCACGACCGGGACATCATCGAGCCGGGAGAGGTCGAAATGGCCGCGCCCGAGCATCTCGTTCACGGAGACCGCTGAGACATGCTGTTCGGACTGGACGGGATCGAGATCGGTCTCCTCGTCGTTTTCCTCTGCCTCTTCGGGGGCATCATGACCGGCTTCCCGGTCGCCTTCGCGATCGGCGGGGCGGGGGTGATCTCCTTCGCGATCATCGCCGCGCTCGACAGCGCGGGCCTCCTGATCCACCAGGCCATCGACACCGCGTCGGCGGAGTACGCGGCGCTGCTCGCCGAAGGGGTGGCGCGCGACGCGGTCTCGGTGTTCCGGTATCCCGAACTGCCAAGGGTCGAGGAGGCGTTGTTTCCGGGTGGATGGGAACAGGCGCTGAACCGGAACATCTCGTTCATCGTCAACCGGATGAACGAGAGGGTGATCGCGGGGCAGTCGATCGAGACGCTTCTCGCCGTCCTGATGTTCGTCATGATGGGCATCACGCTGGAACGCTCGCGCATCGCCGAGGACCTGCTCACCACGATGGCGCGGGTCTTCGGGCCGCTTCCGGGCGGGCTGGCGGTGTCGATCGTGGTGGTCGGCGCGTTCCTCGCCGCCTCCACCGGGATCGTCGGCGCGACCGTCGTGACGATGGGGCTTCTGGCGTTGCCCACGATGCTCCGCAACGGCTATTCGCCGGAGCTGTCCACGGGCGTCATCGCGGCCTC
>CAYTBD010000205.1:0-5050 GCA_964435755.1 uncultured Rhodobacterales bacterium | reverse complement strand
TGCGGAGTCGTTTCTGGCCAAGGTAGGTCGAAGCCATGCGCGTCATCACCTTTTTTTGTTCGCAGCCGCATCCGCCGTCGGGGTCCGGCGATGCGCCCTCGAAACAGGGAGTTCGGATCCATACCTGGCCACCTTCCCACAGGCGGCCGCCCGATCCATGAACCGCACCTTAGACAGGGTCCGGGCACCAGGCCCTGTCTGAGACGCGGACGGCTGGGTCCGGAAAGTCCGGACCCAGCCATGTTCCAGAGGCGCTTTCGCGCCGGTCGTCCTCAGGCGAGGTCGACCTCTGCACCGGCGTCGGTGAGCTTCTTCTTGATGTCTTCGGCTTCGTCCTTCGACACGCCTTCCTTGACCTTGCCGCCGGCCTCGACGAGGTCCTTGGCTTCCTTGAGGCCGAGGCCGGTGATCGCGCGGACTTCCTTGATCACGTTGATCTTCTGGGCGCCCGCGTTCTTCAGAACGACGTCGAATTCCGTCTGCTCCACGGCGACTTCACCGGCCTCGCCGCCGGCCGGGCCGGCCATCATCACCGCGCCACCGGCGGCGGGTTCGATGCCGTATTCGTCCTTGAGGATGGTTTTCAGTTCCTGTGCCTCGAGAAGCGTGAGACCCACGATCTCTTCGGCGAGTTTCTTAAGATCAGCCATTTCTGTCTTCCGTTTGCTAGATTGTGTTCCAACGCGAGGCATTCAACCCCCCACGCGGGTTCATTAGTTGCTCAAGCAGCCTCGCGGCGCTCCTCGATGGTCGAGAGGATGCCCGCGATGTTCGAAGCAGGTGCGCCAATGGCCCCGGCGATGTTTGCAGCAGGCGCCCCGATGCAGCCGACGATCGAAGCGATGAGCTCCTCCCGCGACGGCATGGCGGCGACAGCCTTGACACCAGCCTGATCCAGCGCCGTCTCGCCCATCGCACCCCCGAGGACGACGAACTTGTCGTTGTCCTTGGCGTACTTGTCCGCGACCCTGGCCGCAGCCACTGGGTCTTCGGAATAGACGAGAACGGTCATGCCCGACAGAAGGTCGGCGATCGAAGAGACCGGCGTTCCCTCTAGGGCGATCTTGGCGAGCCTGTTCTTTGCGACGCGGACGGACCCACCTTCTTCACGCATGCGCGCGCGCAGGTCCTGCATCTCGGCAACCGTGAGACCCGCGTAGTGGGCAACCACCACGACGCCAGAGCTTTCGAAGATCTGGCCGAGTTCGTCGACCACTTTCTCTTTCTGGGCTCTATCCACAGTTTCACTCCAGTCTGGGGGCGAACCCCCGGCTCAGTTTCACCCCGGCGAACCGGGGCCTTCGGGTCCGTATCGGGTCCCGAGGCCAAAATCGCCCGAGGATCTCCCCGGTCGAAAACGTCTCGTTCCCCGTCTCGGGAAGGACTTAGCGGGGTTCCCCCCGGCCCTCCGTCTCGGACAGGACGGGGCGTTTCCGCCCCGCCATTCGCCCCGGACCGAGGTCCGGAGCAAATCTCGTCAGGCGTTGCCCGTGGCCGACGACACGTCGACCGACACGCCCGGGCCCATCGTGGACGACAGCGAGACCTTCTTCATGTAGGTCCCCTTCGCGCCTGCGGGCTTCGCCTTGTTCACCGCGTCGACGAAGGCCTTGACGTTCTCGACGAGCTTCGTCTCGTCGAAGGACACCTTTCCAACGCCCGCATGGACGACGCCGGCCTTCTCGGCCTTGAACTGGACCTGCCCGCCCTTCGCGGCCTTGACCGCGTCGGCCACGTCCATCGTCACCGTGCCGACCTTCGGGTTCGGCATCAGGTTGCGCGGTCCGAGGATCTTGCCCAGACGGCCGACGATCGGCATCATGTCCGGCGTCGCGATGCAGCGATCGAAGTCGATCTTGCCGCCCTGGATGGTCTCCATCAGGTCTTCGGCGCCCACGATGTCGGCACCGGCTTCCTTTGCCTCGTCGGCCTTGGCGCCGCGGGCGAAGACCGCCACGCGGACCGTCCGGCCGGTGCCGTTCGGCAGCGTGACCGAGCCGCGGACCATCTGGTCGGCGTGGCGCGGATCGACGCCGAGGTTCATAGATATCTCGACCGTCTCGTCGAACTTCGCCGTGGCGGCGCCCTTGACGAGCTTCACCGCGTCCTCGACCGAGACTTCGTCCTTGCCGGCGAAGGCCTCGCGGGCGGCGCGGGTGCGTTTTCCAAGCTTTGCCATCGCCTTACCCTTTCACCTCGATGCCCATCGACTTCGCCGAGCCGAGGATGATCTGCATCGCCGCTTCGACGTCGGTCGCGCTGAGGTCCTGCATCTTGGCCTCGGCGATCTCGCGCAGCTGAGCGGCGGTGACCGTGGCCACTGTCTCGCGGCCCGGAGTGGCCGCGCCCTTCGGACGGTTCCGTTTGCCAACCGGCTTCAGGCCCGCCGCTTTCTTGAGATAATAGGACGCAGGCGGCGTCTTGATCTCCATCGCGAAGGATTTGTCCTGGTAATAGGTGATGACGGTCGGGCACGGGGCACCGGGCTCCATGTCCTGCGTCTTGGCGTTGAACGCCTTGCAGAATTCCATGATGTTGATCCCGCGCTGACCCAGCGCAGGACCGACCGGCGGCGACGGGTTCGCCTGCCCGGCCTTTATCTGCAGCTTCATCGTGCCTGCAATCTTCTTGGCCATATGGCCTCTCCTCTTCTCAACACCCCGCCGACGCGTCGGAGGGGCTTTCGGTTGACGTGGTGCGGTCCGCCGGGCGCGCCCGGCTCGCCTCCCACGTTGGGCACTCAGGTTTCCTTGGAGACCTGCGTGAATTCCAGCTCGACCGGAGTCGCCCGGCCAAAGATCGACACCATCACCTTGAGGCGCTGGTTGTCCTCGTCGACTTCCTCGACCATGCCGTCGAAGCCCTCGAACGGCCCGTCGATCACCTTCACCCTCTCGCCCGTCTCGAACAGGATCAGCGTCCGCGGCGCGGCTTCTCCCTCTTCGACACGGTTGAGGATCTGGTTCACCTCGGCGTCGCGCATCGGCATCGGGCGGCCCTGCGGACCCAGGAACCCGGTGACGCGGTTGATCGAGTTGATCAGGTGATAGCTCTCGTCCGACATCTCCATGCGGACGAGCACGTAGCCCGGCATGAACCGCCGCTCCGTCGGGACCTTCTTGCCGCGGCGGATCTCGATCACTTCCTCGGTCGGGACGAGGACTTCTTCGATCTGGTCCTCGAGTCCGGCGTCGGCCACGGCATGTCTGATCTGCTCGGCGACCTTCTTCTCGAAATTCGAGAGCACGCTCACCGAATACCACCGCTTCGCCATGCCTGTTCCGTTCCTTAGACCGACCCTGCCGGGGCCGGATTATCCTTGTGATTTTCAGGGCTTGCGCCCGCACTCTGCCGAACAAAAAGCGGCGTGCAACACGAATCGGTGCACGCCTTGTCTGGAAAGTTGCGCGGCTATTACCGCCCTTCCGGCGCGAATTCAAGGCCTTGAGGCGCTTTCGTTCGCGGACCGCGGGTGACGTATGGACAGGCCATGGATCGCGTCCGGCAGCCACACGGCCTTCTGTCCGCCGTATGCGCCTTTTCGCGACCCGGAACGGCGCCCCTGCGGGCGCCGTCCTCACAGCAATCCGGTCCGGCGCGTCGTCAGTACTGTGCGCGGTCCACCGGCTCCAACCCGTCGATCTCGTCCACATCGTAGGGCATGTCGTAATACGGGTCAGCAGGATCCCATCCGTAATTTCTCGCGGCGTAGGGCGGGTAGCCATACGTCCCGTAGCCGTAGGCCCCCGAGGCGCTCACGAGCGTCGCCGAGACTTCGCCATCCTGGATCAGAACATCGGTGACGTAGCCGTAATTGACCCACTCGCCGTCGGAGAGAAGTCGCGCGTAGTCACCGATCAACTCGCCGACCCGCCACGTCCGGCCGGGCGCCATCGCGTCGTCGACTCCGGCCACGATTTCCTCGGATATCTGCTCGCGCGGCAGGATGTTGGGGTCGCCGAAGATATCGTAGGTGTCGACCGTCTCCTCCGTCACAGGCAGGGTGACGCCTTCGCCCAGTCCGGCATAGTCGACCTCCTCCCACGGGATGCTGACATGCGTGTCCCCGATGTCCCAGAAGCCGCCGACCTCGGCGATCAACGCCAGCAGGCGGCCATCCTCGTCGAAGATCAGGTCCTCGACCTCGCCGATGTCGTCGCCTGTCGGGCCAAAGGCGTCTTCGTCCAGGAGGCTGCTTGCGCTCCAGCCGTCGGGCGCGACGTCCTCGAGGGCCCAGCCCTCGAGGGCCACGATGTCGCCGAAGCGCGCGGTATCCGCCTCCCCGTCCTCGGCCATCTGCTGATCGGTTTCGGTCTGCGCCTCTCCGTTTTCCTGCGCAACGACCCAGGACGCCGCGAAGGCGGCGGTGGCAAGTGCGAGAAGCGATGTCTGTGTCGTTCGCATGAGTTCGGTCCTCCATGAACTGCCGCGGGCGATCGCCCGCTGTTGTGCGTGTCCGGGAGGAGAACGAGCGGAGGTGTGCCGGGGTTCCGGCCCAGGATCAGCCGAAGAAGCCGAGAACGGATTGAAGGCCGATCCGGATCATCCAGTCGACGAAGAAGAAGAAGAGCGCCGTCAGCATCGCCATGATGAAGACCATGACGGAGGTGATCCCGACCTCGCGACGATTGGGCCAGACGACCTTCGAGACCTCGGAGCGGACCTGCTGGACGAACTGGAGCGGGTTGGTCTTGGCCATGCTTCTTCCCTTGTGCCGACGGGGCGCAGATACGCCGGGCCGCGGGGGAGTTCAAGACCGCGTTCTCTCCGGTCCGGGCCTGGCAGGGGCAGAGGGACTCGAACCCACGACCCTCGGTTTTGGAGACCGATGCTCTACCGACTGAGCTATACCCCTGTGGCCGGTCCGTGACGTACGATGCGCGCGGGCCGAAATCAAGCCGGTCTTTGCCGCGCGAGCGCCGTGACGTCGCCTGCCGCGAGGTGCGGGATCGCGGCGGCGACGCGCCCCTCCTCCCAGTCCCACCAGGCGAGATCGAGGAGCAGCTGGATGTCGGCGTCGGAGAATCGGCGGCGCAGGACGTGGCCGGGG
>CAYTBD010000204.1:0-5054 GCA_964435755.1 uncultured Rhodobacterales bacterium | reverse complement strand
CATTTGGAAAGCTACTTTTCAAACACACCTCACCCGAAAATCCTGTTCACGTGACGATCACCGGAAATCCTGTCTTCGAGAGTTTCCGATCACGTGAAATCCTCAACTCGTGACGCTTCAGGTATGCCGCAGTATGCAATCCTCGCGACAGCTCGACCATTTCGGACGAGCGACGGAAGAGGAGAATTGAGCTATGAGGAGTGTACCGACTACAAAGAGTGGCATCGTCTTCATGACAGCATTCGCAGTCGCTTTCCCCGCGGTCGCGCAGGACAATGGCATCGAATCGCGGATTTCCGCGCTTGAAGCCGAGATCGACAGACTGAGTTTCGGGTCGGGGACGGAGGTTGAGATATATGGCTATGTCAAGGGCGACCTGATTTACGATCTCGACACCGACCTCGGGACGACGATCTTCGGTCTGGCGAACCTGACGCCGGGTTCGGAGACGGGGTCAAACTTCACCGCGCAAGCCTATCAGTCGCGGCTGGGCTTCCGGGCGACGACGCCGACCTCCGACGGAGACTTCACCGTCCGGGTCGAGGGCGATTTCTTCGGCAACGGCGGCGGAAGTTTCCGGCTGCGCCACGCCTACGGCGAGTATCGCGGTTTTCTCGTCGGTCAGACCTGGACGAATTTCATGCCCATCGAAAGCTACCCGGGAACTCTGGATTTCCAGGGACCGGCGGGCATTCCCTTCGCCCGCAAGGCGCAATTGAGGTATTCGCTCGACGTCGGGAACGGTCTCGGGGCATCCTTCTCGATCGAGGAGGCGGCCGGCAGTTCTGACAGTCCCGCCGCCACGGCGGCGGTGTTCTATTCCGGAGAAAGCTACTTCGTGAAGCTTGCAGCCCTCGCGACGACGATCGACTTCAACGGCCGGTCGTTCGACGGCTACGGGGTCAATCTCTCGGGGAACGCACAGCTCTGGGAAGGCGGCAGCGTGCAGGCGTCCTTCACCACGGGCGAGGCGATTTCGTCATACATGGTCTTCGGCGGCGCGGACGTCGTCTCTCTCGCCGGAGGTGACCGGGCGGTCGAGACGACCGGCGTCACTCTCGGTGTCTCGCAGGATCTCGGGGAGCAGTTCTCGCTCGCGCTCGCGTATGGTCTGCGCGAGATCGACCAGGGCAATGCCGGCGACACCGAAAGCCTCGAGACGGTCCACGTGGGGCTGCGATACACGCCGGTCGAGAACGTCAGTTTCGGGATCGAGTACATCACCGGAACGCGGGACACCTTCGGGGGAGGCAGCGTGTCGGCCGACCGCGTACAGGCGGCAGCGCAGTTCACCTTCTGACAGGGCTGTCATGCAACGCGCGGGCCGGCCGCACACCGACGCACGCGTCCACGCGTTGCACCCCGACCGGCGATCAAGGCGCCATCACGCCTAGCCACAGATGCGCGAGGCATGGCGTAACGGAATGGACGGTCCCGCGTCCGGATGGTCCACTCTGCCAATGACAAGCTGGATCGACAGACTTTCGGACGAAGCGTCCCGAACCTCGCTCGGCATCCGTTTCGAAACGGCGACCGGAGAGGTGTTCAACGTCCTGCGATGGTCGTTCGTGGTCGGATTCGCACGCTTCCTGACCCTGACCGCCCCGTCGATCTGGTTCGATGCGATCTACTGGACGACAAGCGCGATGCTGTTCGCCTATCTGGCATCGCGGTTCCTGTTGCGTCCCGAAGTGCGGATCTTCGTCTCGAGGGACCGGCGCTGGAAGCGCGTCCTCCAGAGCGTGGTGAATTACGCGCTCTGCATGATCGCCTTCGTGCTGGTGATGTGGACCCTGAACCATCTGGTGGAGGGCATGGCGCGGTACCGCTTCGCCCCGGTCGTCGGCTGAACGATCCGCCGGCGCCGACACGCCTCATGTCAGATCCATCACCGACGCCTTCGACCGCCAGAGCCGTACCTTCCTGTTCCTGAGGAGCGCATAGATCAGGGCCTTTGCGCCGGCCGTCGCTCCCGTGATGCGCTTGGCCCGGTCCGCGTTGGTGCCGATCAGGGCGTCGGAACCGCGGTCCTTGCAGAGCTGCAGAAGCGCCGCGCTCGAGATCAGGGACAGGTGCGTGAACGCCTGCGGGAAGTTACCGAGGAACCCGCCGGTGTGGATGTCGACCTCCTCGGCATAGAGCCCCACGTCGTTCGCCTTCGACAGCAGGCTTTCGAAGAGCGCCTCCGCCTCGTCGAGGCGCCCGACGACCAGCATCGCCTCGACGAGCCAGAAGCTCGTGATGAAGAAGGCGCCCTCGTCACCGCTCAGGCCGTCATGCCCGCGGTAGCGATACACGACGTCGCCGGCACGAAGCTCCGTCTCGACCTCCCGCACGGTCCGCGCGAGCAGATCCTTGTCGAGCGGCATGCCCAGAAGCGGCACCTGCAGCAGCGCCGCATCGCTCCGGCGGTCTCCGAAGGACTGGACGAGATGGGGCGGAGAGCCTTCACAGCCACGCTCGAGGATCGCCGCCAGAATCTCGTCCCGGGTTCCGGACCAGAGCTCGTTCGGACCGAAGATCCCCAGCGCGCGGTCGAGCGTCACCCACGCCATGGCCTTCCCGTGGGTGAAGTGCCGCGGCTCGCAGCGCATCTCCCAGAGGCCCTGGTCGGGCTGCGTCCAGACGTTGCAGACGTGGTCGGCGACGCCGCGGAGAAGCGCCCGCTCGTCGCCGCCCAGCCGCGAGCCGAGCGCGACCCGCAGCTGCGCCCAGTCGAGCAGTTCCCCGAACACGTCGATCTGGCTTTGTTCGGCCGCATGATTGCCGACCCGGACCGGTCGGCTGGACCGGTACCCTTCGAGAGCGTCGAGCGTTCTCTCCGCCAGGAAAGGTTCGCCGTCGATCCCGTACATGATCCGGAGCGTGCTGCCCTCACGCAGACAGTTCCGGCGAAGGAACCGGGCGAACTGGTCGGCTTCGGCGCTGTAGCCGAGCACGGCGAGGGCAAACAGAGCGAAGGTGGAGTCCCGGATCCACGAGAAGCGGTAGTCCCAGTTCCGGCCGCCGCCGATCTCTTCGGGAAGCGAGGTCGTCGGCGCCGCGACGATCGCGCCGGTGGGCGCGTATGTGAGGAGTTTGAGCGCCAGCGCGCTCCGCCGGACAGCGCCGTCGTACGGTCCCCTGTAGCGCGAGTATTCGCACCATTCCGACCAGTAGGCGCGCGTGGTCTCGAAGAGCCGGCCTGCCCGTGACCGCGGATCGTAAAGCGGAGGCACCTGCGTCAGGATACAGTCCTGACAGTCACCCTCGCCGAGCCGGAACGACACCTCGACACCGTCGTCCGAGGCGACGCGCTCGCCATCGCTCCAGAGGGTCGCCCCGTTGGCGAAGCGAATGCATTCCTCGTCAAGGTTGGCGTCCAGCGCGTCCGTCCGGAAACCCGCGTCCCGCGGCGAGACCCGCATCGTGACCCCGACCGTGCCGGAGAGGCAGCGGAGCCGTCGCACGATCCATCCGGGCGCGCTGAGCGAGACGTAGTCGTGCGTGCCGGCCTCCCGCGTCCGCCCGACCGGCATGAAATCGGTGACCTCGAGGACGCCGGACGTCGTCTCGAACCGGGTTCGCAGGATGTTGGTCCGGGGCAGGTACGCTCTCGAGGTGCTCTGCGTATCTTCCGGCTCGACAGTCCATCCGCCTCCGCGGCGTGCGTCGAGAATGCGAAAGAAGACTGGGTCCCCGTCCATCCGGAGCGCCGCGCACCAGTCGATGCTGCCGTGGCGGGACACCAGCGCCACACCGTGGCAGTCGCCGATCAGTGCGTAGTCCTCGATCGGAATATAGCTGTCGTCCCGCGTGCTCATGACGCTTCTACAACCCACCGCCGCGCGAAAAGGTTCAGATGGCCGGGCGCCTCACGCCGATTTGACCGGGCGCCGCGCTCCGGAACCCGCCGGAGGGGCCGGTGTTGTCGCCGGAGAATGCATCAGGAGGCACCCATGACGCCGATGACGGACAGTCTCGCAGGACAGCGTGCGATCGTGACCGGAGGAAGCTCCGGCATCGGGGCCGGTATCGTGCAGGCGTTCGCCGCCGCGGGCGCGGACGTCATCCTCAACCACCTGTCGAGCGGGGACGACGCCACGAGCATCGCCAATGCGGCCAGCCGGGACGGCGGCACCGTCGTGCCGGTTCAGGCCGACGTCTCGCAGCCTGAAGGGTGCGCATCGCTCTTCGAGGCGGCGGTGGAGACGTTCGGTGGCGTCGACATCCTCGTGGCCAATGCGGGAATTCAGCGGGACTCGAGCTTTACCGAGATGTCGCTGGACGCGTGGCGGCAGGTCATCGACGTCAACCTCACGGGGCAGTTTCTCTGCACACAGGGTGCGATCCGCCGGTTCCGCGAGCAGGGGCTCGACCCGGATCGTTCATGCGCTCTGGGCAAGATCATCTTCATGAGTTCGGTGCATCAGACGATCCCGTGGGCCGGCCGGGCGAACTATGCCGCCGCGAAGGGCGGCGTGAAGCTCCTGATGGAGTCGGTCGCGCAGGAGGTGGCGGCGGAGAAGATCCGCGTCAACGCCATCGCGCCCGGTGCGATCAAGACGCGCATCAACGAGGAGGCCTGGAAGGACGAGGAAAACGCGAAGAGCCTGCTCCGGCAGATTCCCTACGGCCGGATCGGAGAGGTCGACGACATCTCCCGGGCCGCGGTCTGGCTCGCCTCGGACCTCTCCGACTACGTGGTCGGCACGACGCTCTTCGTCGACGGCGGCATGACGCTCTACCCGTCTCTCCGTGATGGCGGCTGAAATCCTCCCTCCGGCTGGCCTCGCGCTGGAGCGCTCTCCTGATGGTCGACCGACGCCGGTCGCACCCGGCGGCTGCCGCGTTTCCGGGAGAAAGCGCATCCAAAGCGACGGCAAGAGGACGAGGGTGGCGACCCCGGCAGACGCCATCAGAAAATCCATGATGTTCCGGCAGAGGCCCAATATGTATTTAGATATTGACGCCCTAGCGCCTTCCCTTGTGCGACAGGTTCCGGCATAATCCTATGCAATCCACGCCAATTTGGGGGATGTATCGGGGGACAGCATGCCGCGCGAGAATATCAG
>CAYTBD010000203.1:0-5058 GCA_964435755.1 uncultured Rhodobacterales bacterium | reverse complement strand
CAAGGGCGACCTCGTGATCTCCGACGTGATCATGCCGGACGGCAACGGGCTCGACCAGCTGCCGAAGATCGCCGAGGAACGTCCGGGCCTGCCGGTCATCGTGATCTCGGCGCAGAACACGATCATGACCGCGATCCAGGCGGCGGAGGCCGACGCCTTCGACTACCTGCCCAAGCCCTTCGACCTGCCGGACCTGATGAAACGCGCCGCCCGCGCGCTCGAGGTCAAGCGCCGCGCCCCGGCGCCGCGCCCGAAGGAGGACAGGGAGTCCGACGATCTTCCGCTCGTCGGACGGACGCCCGCCATGCAGGCGCTCTACCGGCTGGTCGCGCGGGTGATGAACACCGAGCTTCCGGTCCTGATCAACGGCGAATCGGGGACCGGGAAGTCACTGATCGCCCGGGCGATTCACGACTTCTCCGACCGGCGGACGCTGCCCTTCGTGGTCGCGGGCGCGGCCGAGCTTGCCAGCATGGACGGGCCCGCGGCGATCCTGAGCCGGGCGCGCAACGGCTCGATCCTCTTCGACGAGGTGGGCGATCTCGACGAGGAGGCGCAGGCGCGGATCGTCCGGATGCTCGACAGCTTCACCGACAACGCGCCGCGCGTCATGGCGACGAGCCAGGCGGACCTGTCGCACCGGATGGAAAGCGGCACGTTCCGGCAGGATCTGTTCTTCCGGCTGGGCGGCGTCACCATCGGCGTGCCCTCGCTGAGGGAGCGGGTGGACGACATCCCGCTTCTGGCCGACCATTTCCTGGGGCGGGCCGAGCGCGACGGGATGCCGCTGCGGCGCTTCGAACCGGCGGCGCTCGATCTCGTCCGGGCCTATTCGTGGCCCGGCAATGTGCGCCAGCTCGAGAACACGATCCGGCGTCTCGTGGTGACGGGGTCGGACGAGACGATCTCGCGCGCCGAGGCGGAACTCGTGCTCGGCAACCAGCCCGCGGTCGAGCCGCTCGTCGGCGGCGGCGACGGGGAGAAGCTCTCGGCCTCCGTCGGCAAGCACCTGCGCCGGTATTTCGACCTGCACGGCGGAGTGTTGCCGCCACCCGGCCTCTATCAGCGCATCCTGCGCGAGGTGGAGACGCCGCTGATCGAAATCGCGCTCGACGCGACAGGCGGAAATCAGGCCAAATGTGCCGATCTGCTCGGCATCAACCGCAATACCTTGCGCAAGAAGATCACCGATCTTGATATTCGCGTGACACGGCGCCGCAAGTTGATGTAAAAACGCCACAGAAGAGTGGCCGAAGCGCTGCACGAGTCGGCGCGTGCCACCGGATACAGGCGGTCGCCGCGAACAGCGGCACATCACTCGGGGGCAGTCCCTTGGCGGGCGCAGCACGACGGGCAACTTGGGACAGGCTCCAGCGGCTTCGGCGTCTTCGCCGTGTCCAGAACGCGGCGACGTTCGGGGTGGTGATGCTTGGTCCGGTCCTGGCGCTCGCGACCTTTCTGGTACTGGGTCCGCTCGACCGGGGCGCGTCCGCGCTGTCGCTGCGGCTCGTCCTGCTGGCCGATCTGGTCTATGTCCTCGTCGTCGCGACGCTGGTGCTGGGGACGATCGCGCGCATGGTGGCGGCGCGGCGGGCGCGGTCGGCGGGGTCGCGCCTTCACCTCCGCCTGACCGGCCTCTTCGCGCTGATCGCGCTGATCCCGACGGTGACGGTGGCCGTCTTCGCGGGCCTCACCGTCAACATCGGCCTCGAGGGCTGGTTTTCGGAGCGGGTCCGGCAGGTCGTCGGCGCCTCGCTCTCCGCCGCCGAGGCCTACCGCGAGGACGAGCGCTCGGCGCTGATCGAGGACGCGGACGCGCTCGCGGACTATCTCGAAGCGGCCCGCCGCGCGGAATTCTTCCTGTCCGACGGCGAGCTTCGCCAGCTCCTGACGCAGGGCCAGAGCATCGTCCAGCGCGGCCTGCGCGAGGCCTACGTGATCGACAGCGGCGCCGAGATCCGCGCGCGCGGCGAACGGTCGTACCTCTTCGACTACGAGGCGCCGTCGGCCGAGGAGATCGCCCGCGCCCGGGCCGGCGAGATCGTCGTCATCGAGGACATCCCGGTCGACGAATTCCGCGCGCTCGTGTCGCTCGACGGCTTTTCCGACCGGCTCCTCTACGTCAGCCGAACCGTGGACGGCCGGATCCTGGGGCTTCTCGACGACGCCGAGGAGACGGCGCGGCTCTACATTCAGCTCGAAAGCGAGCGCGGGCGGCTCGTCTTCGAATTCGGGCTTCTCTACATCGGCTTCGCGGTGATCCTGATCCTCGCCTCGATCTGGCTCGGACTGTGGTTCGCGGAGCGGCTGTCGCGGCCTGTGGGCCGGCTCGCGGGGGCGGCGCAGCGCGTCGGCGCGGGCGACCTCGACGTGCAGGTCGTCGAGGAGGAGGGCGACGACGAGATCGCCATGCTGGGGCGGCTCTTCAACCAGATGACCCGCCAGCTCAAGGGCCAGCGGGAGGCCCTGCTCGACACCAACCGCCAGATCGAGCGGCGGCGGCGGCTGTTCGATTCGGTGCTCTCGTCGGTGACGTCGGGCGTGATCGGGCTCGACGACCAGGGCCGGATCACCTTCGCGAACCGCGCCGCGGAGCGGATCCTGCGCGAAGACGACATCGCGGGGCGCGAGATCCCGCTCGCCGTCGCGCTCCCCGAATTCGAACCCCTCCTCAAGCGCCTGACCGACAGCCGGTCCGAAGCGGTGCAGGAGGAAATGCGCCTCCTGCGCGGCGGCAAGGTCGAGAACGTCCTCGTCCGGATCGCGACGCGGCGGAACGCCTCGGGGCGCCTGGAAGGCTTCGTGATCGCCTTCGACGACGTCACGAGCCTCGTGTCGGCGCAGCGGATGGCGGCCTGGGGCGACGTCGCCCGTCGCATCGCCCACGAGATCAAGAACCCGCTCACCCCGATCCAGCTTTCGGCCGAGCGGATCCAGCGCAAGTTCTCGGACTCCGTCGCGGATCCCGAGGCGCTGCGGCAATACACCGATGTCATCGTGCGGCAGACGGGCGATCTGCGCCGCATCGTCGACGAGTTCTCCAGGTTCGCCCGGATGCCCGAACCCGACCGCAAGCCGCAGGACCTCGTCCCGCTCCTGCGCGACGTGGTGGTGCTTCAGGAGAGCGCGATGGCCGACACGCGGATGATCGCGGATCTCCCGGAGACGGCGGTGTTGTCCGACATCGACGCAACGATGATCGGCCAGGCCTTGACGAATCTTGTGAAGAACGCGGGAGAAGCCATTGAAACCCTGCGGGAAAAGGGTGCGCCCGAGGGCCATGTCCCGACCATCGAGGTGCGGCTGGAAGCGGCCGACGACACCGCGTTCATCACCATTTCCGACAACGGCGTCGGCCTGCCGGAGGATCGCGAGCGGCTTTTCGAGCCCTACGTGACCACGCGCGAAAAGGGCACCGGCCTCGGCCTGCCGATCGTCAAGAAGATCGTCGAGGAGCATGGCGGCACGCTGCTCCTCACCGACGCCGATCCGCTCGACGCGACGGATCATTCCGGCGCCCGGGCCGAAATCACGCTGCCGCTGACAACGACAACCATCCGGCCGCAGACGGCGGAACCGGCGATCGAGGGAGACATGGCATGACCGACATTCTGATCGTGGACGACGAGCGCGACATTCGCGAACTGATCTCGGATATCCTCAGGGACGAGGGGTTCGATACGCGCACGGCGGGCAATTCCGACGACTGCATGGCCGCGATCAACGCCGAGCCGCCCTCGCTCATCATCCTCGACATCTGGCTCAAGGACAGCCGGATGGACGGGATCGACATCCTGAAGATGGTCAAGCGCGACAACCCCGACGTGCCGGTGGTCATCATCTCCGGCCACGGCAACATCGAGATCGCCGTCGCCGCGATCAAGCAGGGCGCCTACGACTTCATCGAGAAGCCGTTCAACATCGATCAGCTGATGGTCGTGATCTCCCGCGCGATGGAGACGGCGCGGCTCCGGCGGGAGAACACCGCGCTGCGCCGGCGCGACGTGACCATGGCCGAGATGGTGGGCTCCAGCGCGATGTTCCGGGCGCTCAAGACCCAGCTCGACAAGGTCACGCGATCGAACGGGCGGGTCATGCTCACCGGGCCCTCGGGCAGCGGCAAGGAGATCGCGGCGCGCTACATCCACGCGCATTCGGACCGCGCCGAGAGCCCCTTCGTCACCGTCAATTCCGCGTCGATCGAGCCGGACCGCATGGAAGACGTGCTCTTCGGCCGCGAAACCTCGGCGCGCGGCGTGGAGCCGGGCCTTCTCGAGCAGGCGCATGGCGGCGTGATCTACTTCGACGAGGTCGCCGACATGCCGCTCGGCACCCAGTCGAAGATCCTGCGCGTGCTGACCGAACAGCAGTTCCTGCGCTCGGGCGGGGCCGACAAGGTGCGCGTCGACATCCGGGTGATCTCGTCCACCAACCGCGACCTCGAGGTCGAGGCGCGGGACGGCCGCTTCCGGCAGGAACTCTACCACCGCCTCAACGTCGTCCCGATCCGCGTGCCCTCGCTCGAGGACCGGCGCGAGGACATCCCCGAACTCGCGCGGCATTTCATCGGCGTCTTCAACAAGGAGCAGGGCCTGCCGCTGCGGGAGCTGTCCGGCGAGGTCGAAGCGCTCCTGCAGACGATGACCTGGCCCGGCAACGTGCGCCAGCTGAAGAACGTGATCGAACGGATCCTGATCCTGGGTCCCGACACCGGCGAGATCGGCGCGAACGAACTGCCGCAGTTCGAGGCGAAGGGCGAGGAGGAGGACGGGCGGCTCGTGCTCTCGGGCGCCTTGGCCACGCTGCCGCTGCGGGAGGCGCGCGAGCTTTTCGAGCGGGAATACCTGCTGACGCAGATCAACCGGTTCGGCGGCAACATCAGCCGGACCGCGACCTTCGTGGGCATGGAGCGCTCCGCGCTGCACCGCAAGCTCAAGTCGCTGGGCGTCGTCACGACGAGCCGGGCCGGGTCGCGCATCGCGACGCTGAGCAACGAGGACGCCTGATTGACGCTCTCGGGCGGTTCTGACAAGGCTTGGCCGCGCGCATCCGAGGGTT
>CAYTBD010000202.1:0-5067 GCA_964435755.1 uncultured Rhodobacterales bacterium | reverse complement strand
GGGGTGGGCGGCGCGACGGCGGACGCGGTGGGCCGCCGTCTCGCCGCGCTCGCCCACGGCGCGCAGGTGCTCGTCGTCACTCACTCGCCGCAGGTCGCGGCGCTCGGGCAGCATCACTGGCGGGTGGAGAAATCGGTGACCGGCGACATGACGACGAGCCGGGTCGTGCCGCTCGATCCTGAGGCGCGGGTGGACGAGATCGCCCGGATGCTGTCGGGCGACACCGTCACCGACGAGGCGCGGGCCGCGGCGCGGGCGCTGCTCGGGGCCTGACGCTCACCGGTAATCGCGCGCGATCAGGTCGTCCCCCGTCCGCTCGAAGGTTTCGCGCCCCGGCACGACGTCGGTGTTCTGCGCCGCGACGCACAGCCAGCCGCCGTCCTGCTGCCGCGCCATGACGAAGGCGAGGATCGTCGTCCGCCGTCCCGCCTCGGAGCCGTCGGGCGCGCGCTGGCCGGTGAGCGACATCCGGGCATGCACCACCGCCGCGTCCTCTCCGATCCGGCGCAGCTTGGTGCGCCCCACCACGAGCCGCGAGTCTCGGAAGAAGGTCGTCAGGCCATAGTGGTGCGCCGTGCGGATCGCCTCGCGGTCCTCCCACCAGATGCCCACCACGTTCACGAAATCCGCGTCCGGCGCGAAGAGCCGGGCGAGCGCATCGGCGTCCCGCGCCATCCACGCAATTGCAAAGGCCGGCGCGATCTCCTCGGGATTGTTCAACATGCTGCGCCTTTTCCTCCGCTGCGAAGGCGATCGGGGGAATCGCCCTTGGACCCCCGGCCGGCTTGCCATAAAGATGTGGCACCCCGGCGGTTCCGCTGCCGGGCGCGACCCCAGGCCACGCGGGCGGTCCGGGGAAGGCCGTGGAGGGACGCGGACCCGCAGAACGTCTCGGACGGATGGATACGCCGGACCGCTCTTTCATCGCAACCAAGATCGACGAGGTGGTGAAGGCCGTCCGCGAGGGCTGGGCCGCGCTCGTCGAGAAGGGGCCGGGCCAGATCCAGTTCTGGTTCATCGCGCTCCTGATCGGCATCGCGGCCGGGTTCGCGGCGCTGTTCTTCCGGCTCGGGATCAGCTGGCTCCAGACCACGCTCTACGGCACCGACGACGTCCGGACGATCCATTCCTTCGCCGAGACGCTGGAGTGGTACTGGATCCTGATCATTCCGATCTGCGGCGGCCTGGCCGTGGGGGTCATCCTCAACTGGTTCACCGACGACGGGCGCGTGCGGTCGGTGGCCGACGTCATCGAAGGCGCGGCGCTGAAGGATGGCCGGGTCGAGACGAAGGCCGGCCTCGCCTCCGCGCTCGCCTCGCTCATCACGCTGTCCTCCGGCGGCTCGACGGGGCGCGAGGGGCCGGTCGTGCACCTCGCCGGCGTGATCTCGAGCTGGATCTCCGACCGGATCAACGCGAGCGGCATCACCGGGCGCGATCTTCTGGGATGCGCGGTGGCCGCAGCCGTCTCCGCCTCCTTCAACGCCCCCATCGCGGGGGCGCTCTTCGCGCTGGAAGTGGTGCTGAGGCATTTCGCCGTGCATTCCTTCGCGCCCATCGCCATCGCGAGCGCGGCGGGAACCGTCATCAACCGGCTGGAATTCGGCGGCGTCACCGAGTTTTCCCTCACCGAGGGCACGCTTCTGGAATTCTATGTCGAGCTTCCCGCCTTCCTCATCCTCGGGCTGGTCTGCGGGCTGGTCGCGGTCGTCATGATGCGGGCGATCTTCTGGGCCGACGACATGGGAACCTGGGTGCAGCGGAAGACGCGGCTTCCCCGGATCCTCAGGCCGGCGGTCGCCGGCGCGCTTCTGGGCGGCATCGCCATCGCCTTCCCGCATATCATCGGCGTGGGCTACGAGACGACCTCGGCCGCGCTGACCGGGCAGCTTCTCCTGCACGAGGCCATCGTCTTCACCATCGTCAAGGTCGTCGCGGTCGCGATCACCATGGGCGGACGCATGGGCGGCGGCGTCTTCTCGCCCTCGCTGATGGTGGGCGCGATGACCGGGCTGGCCTTCGGTCTGATCGCGACGCCGCTGTTTCCCGAAGTCTCGGGCTCCGGCACGCTCTATGCGCTCGCCGGGATGGGCGCGGTCTCGGCCGCCGTTCTCGGCGCGCCGATCTCGACCACGCTGATCGTGTTCGAACTGACCGGGGACTGGCAGACGGGGCTCGCCGTCATGGTGGCGGTGTCGCTGTCGAGCGCGCTGTCCTCGCGGCTCGTCGACCGGTCGTTCTTTCTCAGCCAGCTCGAACGGCGCGGCATTCACCTCGCCGCCGGGCCGCAGGCCTACCTCCTCGCGATGTTCCGGGTGCAGAACGTGATGCGAAAGCCCGACGATCCCCGCTGCGCGCCGTCCGACGCAATCTGGGAGGCGATCGAGGCCGGCTACTATATCGACGGCAACGCCACGCTGGAGGCGGCGATGCCGATCTTCGAGCGCGAGAACCGGCAGTTCATCGCCGTGGTCCGCATGGGGTCGGGCCGCGAGGCGCCGGAGGTGCTCGGCGCGCTCTACCAGGTCGACGCGCTCCGGGCCTACAACCGCGCGCTTGCCGCGACGGCGGCGGAGGAGCATTCCTGACCGAGGCTCAGACCTGCTCCACCGCGACCGTGTCGCTGGGGTGGAAGGCCAGGTGATCCTCGATCTCGCGCAGGCCCTCCCTGGGATCCTCGTAGGACCACGCGGCGTTCTCGAGCGTCGTCGACTTCGTCACGATGGAATAGTAGCTCGCTTCGCCCTTGTGGGGGCAGGTCGTCGTCTTGTCGGTCTTCTCGAGAAAGGCCATGGCGATGTCGCCGCGCGGGAAATAGATCACCGGCGGAGCGGAGCCCTCCACCAGTTCGAGCGCGTCGTTCGATTCGCCAAGCACCGCGCCTCCGGCGCGCACGACCCAGGTGCCTCCCGCCCTGCGGGTCTTGATGTGGTCTGCCATGTTTCTTGCCCTTCCCTTGGAAGCCGGAGATTAGCAGCGCCGCCGTGACGTGCAAATGTCAGATCGGACGCGTCACCGCGTCGAGCCAGGCCCTCGACTTCGGTCCGACGCGCGGGCCGATGCTGTCGCGCACCTCGGCGTGGTACCGGTTGATCCAGCTGCGCTCGCCCGGACAGAGGAGCGCGGTGTCGATCAGGCGGCGGTCGATCGGCACGAACGTCAGCGTCTCGAAGCACAGCTGGTCGCGGTCGTCGGCGATCCTGTCGGCCTCGCGGACGACGACGAGGTTCTCGATCCGGATGCCGAAGGCGCCTTCGCGGTAGTAGCCGGGTTCGTTCGACAGGATCATGCCCGGTTCGAGCGGCACCTCGGAAATACGCGACAGCCGCTGCGGCCCTTCGTGGACCGACAGGAACACGCCCACGCCGTGGCCCGTTCCGTGGTCGTAGTCCATCCCGGCCATCCAGAGCGGGGCGCGGGCGAGCGCGTCGAGGTCGCGCCCGGCGAGACCGCGCGGCCAGCGCGCCCGGCTGATCGCGATCATGCCCTGCAGCACCCGCGTGAAGCAGCCGCGCTGCTCGTCCGTCGCCGCGCCGACGGCGACGGTGCGGGTGATGTCGGTGGTTCCGTCGACATACTGCCCGCCGGAATCGATCAGCAGCAGTTCGCCGGGATTGACCGCGCGGTTCGTGCCCTCGGTGACGCGGTAGTGCACGATCGCGCCGTGCGGACCCGCGCCGCAGATCGTCTCGAATGCGATGTCGTGAAGCGCGTTCGTCGCGCGGCGGACGCTTTCGAGCTTGGTCACCACCTCGATCTCGGTCAGCTTGCCCTTCGGGGCCTCGTGGTCGAGCCAGGCGAGGAACTCCACCATCGCCGCGCCGTCGCGCAGGTGCGCCTCGCGCGTGCAGGCGATCTCGACGGCGTTCTTCCTCGCCTTGGCGAGGATGCAGGGATCGTCGTCCCAGGCGATCTCGACATGCGCGGCCTCCAGCGCGGCCGAGACAGCCCAGGGGGCGCTCTTGCGGTCGACGCGGACGGGGCCGTGGAGCTGGGCGAGCGCCGGCTCGAACTCCTCCCAGCGGCGGAGCTCGATGCCGGGATCGGGGCCCAGGCCGGCGAATTTCTCGGGGTCGGAGAAAAGCTGCATCCTGCCGTCGTCGAACAGGATCGCGAAGGCGTGGACCACGGGAATGCGCGGGATGTCGGCACCCCGGATGTTGAGAAGCCAGCAGATCGAATCGGGCAGCGTCAGCACGGCGGCTTTCTGCCCGGCGTCGTGGAGCATCTTGGCGATCTCGGCGCGCTTGGTCTCGTCGCCCTTGCCGGCATACGCCTCGGGATGCTCTCGCACCGGCGCGGCGGGGCGGGGTGGACGGTCCTCCCAGATCCGGTCGACAAGGTTGTCGCAGGGGACGAGGTGGACGAGATCGCCCGCCGCCTCCTGCACCGCCTCGATCTCGGCCCGCGTGTGAAGCCAGGGGTCGAACCCCACCTTGCCGCCGTGCGGAAGCTGGTCCTTCAGCCAGGGACCGAGCTTCCGGTCGGGCCAGTCCACGGGGGTGAAGTCCCCGGCCACCTGCGCCCTGACCTGCACCCGGTAGCGGCCGTCGACGAAGATCCCCGCAATCTCGTGCAGGACCGCCGCGAAGCCCGCCGATCCGGTGAACCCTGTGAGCCACGCCAGCCGCTCGTCGCGGGGGGCGACGTTCTCGCCCTGATGCGCGTCGGCGCGGGGCACGAGAAACCCGTCGAGCCCTTCGGCCGCCATGTCCCGGCGGAGCGCCCTGAGCCGCGGCGGACCCTGTTCGGGCGAGGAGGTGGCCTCGAAGCTCTGGAACATCAGCTTGCCTTCTTCAGCCCGAAGATCTTCGCCCGCGCGCGCGGATCCTTGTCGAAGAGCGTCGCCAGCTGCTCGGTCATCGCGCCGGCAAGCTGGTCCACGTCGGTGATCGTCACGGCATGCTGGTAATAGCGGGTCACGTCATGGCCGATGCCGATCGCGATCAGTTCGACGATCCGCTTGCGCTCGACCATGCCGATGACGTCGCGCAGGTGCTTTTCGAGGTAGTTGGCCGGGTTCACCGAGAGCGTCGAATCGTCGACGGGCGCGCCGTCCGAGATCAC
>CAYTBD010000201.1:0-5184 GCA_964435755.1 uncultured Rhodobacterales bacterium | reverse complement strand
GGGTCTGGCCCGGAATGTTGGAGACGAAGGTGATGGTCGCGCCGAATTCGCCCATCGCCTTCGCGAAGGCCAGAATCGCGCCCGCGACGATCCCCGGCAGGGTCATCGGCAGCGTCACGGTCAGGAAGACCCAGACCGGCGAGGCACCGAGCGTCGCCGAGGCTTGCTCGAGTTTCGGGTCGACCGCCTCGATCGACAGACGTATCGCGCGCACCAAGAGAGGAAAGGCCATGACCCCTGCCGCGAGCGCCGCACCGGTCCAGCGGAAGGCGAAGACGACACCCCAGTCCGCCAGAACGCTGCCCACCGGCCCCCGCGTGCCGAATGTCAGCAGCAGCAGATAGCCCGTCACCACCGGCGGCAGGATCAGCGGCAAGTGTACGAGGCCGTTGAGCAGCTGCTTGCCGGGGAAGGACCAGCGCGCAAGCGCGTAAGCTGTGAGAATTCCCAGGGGCAGGCTCACCAGCGTCGCCCAGAAGGAGACCTGGAGGGAGAGCGCGACCGCCCGCCACTCCTGGGGACCAAGCCAATCCATCATGGCTTAGTCGGCAACGACAACGAAACCCTGACGCTCGAAGGCCTCCCGCGCCTCTGAGCCGCTGAGGAAGTCGAGGAAGGTCACGGTCAGCGGGGTGTCGCTCTCGGCCAGTGCGGCGGCTGGGTAGACGATGGGGGGATGCGTCTCGGCCGGAAAGATGCCGACGACCGTCACGCTATCCTCGGCCACCGCATCGGTGGCGTAGACGATGCCATAGGGTGCCTCGCCGGTCGCCACGAAGGTCAGCGCTGCGCGCACGTTATCGGCCTGCGCCACCTGTGCCTCGACGCCCTCCCAGAGGCCGAGGCTTTCCAGCGCCCCCTTGCCGTATATGCCCGCGGGCACCGCATCGACCAGCGCCATGGCGAGCCGCCCGTCGCCCAAGAGACCCGCGAGGTCCATGTCCGGGCCGATCTCCACCGGCGCGGCCTCGGTGCCTGCCGCGATCAGCACGATGGAATTGTTCAGAAGGTCGAACCGCGTGCCTTCCTCGACCAGCCCGTCGGCCTCCAGGGTGTCCATCCAGCCCGGGTTCGCCGAAATGTAGACATCCGCCGGCGCGCCCTGCTGAATCTGGCGGGCGAGCACGGAGGAGCCAGCGAGCGAGACGATCACGTCATGCCCTGTCGCGGCCTCGAACCTGTCCTCGATCTCGGCCATGGCATTGGCCATGCTGGCCGCGGCGAAGACGGTGATCTCCTCTGCCTTGGCCACCACCGGGGCGGCGAGGGCGAGAGCGAGGGCGGTGGCGCGGGAAAGGGCTGGCTTGAACACGGACGATGCCCTGATGGTGATATGTTTGGCGAAACATATCGCAGCGGGCCAATCTTACCGTCAAGCGTTATTTTTTCTCGGGAATATCCCTAAGGAGACCGCGCAGCACCGCCAGACGCTCCGCGCCGCTCGCGGCCGCCTCCATCTCGAAGGCGCGATATTGCGAAAGGACCTCACGCCCGAGATCGGTCAGCCGCGCACCGCCGCCGCTGGGCCCGCCCCGCGTGGCGGCGACGAGCGGATCGCGGAAGGCATTGTTCATTTCATCGACCAGTGACCAGGCACGCTTGTAACTCATGGACATCGAGCGCCCGGCCGCCGCGATCGATCCCGTCTCGCGGATCCGCTCCAGCAGGTCCGCCTTGCCGGGGCCGAGCATCGCGTCGTCGCCGAAAACGATGCGGATGCGAAGGTCTGGTGTGTCCTTCGATTTTGTGGGGGCGTCGTTCATGGCGTCATTTATGGCAGCGGGGCGATAGGTCACGCAAGCTATATCGCCTGCCGCGACAGCCGCCTTCATCCCATCCGCTATCGCGGAGCCGCCTGCCGGCGTTTGCTTTGCCAGAGGAGGAAACCCTCGGCATGACCACGGCGTTGGAGGCCCATGAGACGCAGAACATTCATCGCCGCGTCCGCCGCCGGCATCTTGGCCGGTCGCGGCGCGACAGCCCAAACCTCCGCCCTCGCCATTCCTGAGGAGTGGAAGCCGCGTCATGTTCCGACACGAAACACGAAACCCTACGAGATCCATGTGTTGCCCGATCGGTTCTCGCTGCTCTGGACGCTGCCCCGCGACCGTGCGATCCGCTACACCGTCGGGATCGGTCGGCCCGGTCTCTACGAACCGGGCATCTTCAATGTCGGCGCAAAGAAGGAATGGCCGTCCTGGACACCGACCGAGGAGATGATCGAGCGCGAGCCCGAAACATACGCCCGGTTCGAGGACGGCATGCCCGGTGGACCCGGCAATCCGCTCGGGGCGCGGGCGCTCTACCTCTTCACCGAGGACGGTCGCGACACGTTTCTCAGGGTGCACGGCACACGGGATCCCAGCGGTCTGGGACGGCGCGTGTCGAACGGATGTGTACGGATGATGAACGGTCACGTCGCGCATCTCTATGAACAGGTGCCGATCGGAACGCCGGTCTACCTGCACGCATCCCGCGCCTGACGGCCGGCCCGGTCGCCGATCGGCAACGAATTCGGGTCCCGGCGGGCCTGCCTGCCGTGTCGCAGCGGCTCCGGGATCCGATCGGCAAGGAACATTTCCTGTGGCCAGCGCCTTGTGACCGGAACCCGCTTGGTCGCGTCGGGACACGGGGCGGCCGCAGTCCGAAAGTTGCCCAGGAAGGACAGACGCCATGCGACGCGAGGATCCCTCAATACCGGCGCCAGCTTCACCCGGAAATCGCGCAACAAGGTGGACGGAGGAGAGGAACCTGCCGAACCCTTGGCTGGCGCTGGGCGCAGGCGCCCTCGTCGCTGCGGCGGGGGTTGCCCTATACCAGAAACAGACCCGGAATACCGTCGATCATCGCATCGCGGACAGTGCGCCTGGCCGGGCGGCGCGACGGCGCCGCCGCGACCCCTATGCGGTTGTCGGCCGCACCGTGACGATCAACAAACCCCGCGCCGAGCTATTCGCGTTCTGGCGCGACTTCCGCAACCTGCCGCAGTTCATGGAAAACGTCCGCGACGTCAGCGTAACGGGCGACATCTCTCGCTGGACGATTTCAGCGCCCATGGGCGAGGTTCATGTCGAGACCCGGATCGTGAACGAGAAGCCGGACGAGCAGATCGCCTGGCGTTCGACCGATGCGTCCGAGATCCGCACGCGGGGCAAGGTGATGTTCCGTGACGCCCCCGCCGGACGGGGCACGGAGGTCACGGCGCTCGTGTCGTACGTCCCGCCTTACGGCGCCCTCGGCCGCTGGATCGCCACCGCGTTCCAGAGGGAACCTTCGATGCAGGGCCGCCGTGAACTGAAGCGTCTGAAGATGCTGATGGAAGCCGGCGAGATCGCCACGAACCAGAACCGTAAAACCGTCTGAGGAGGCACCCATGCGCGCACTCACCTGGCACGGCAAGCACGACGTCCGCGTGGACACCGTGCCCGATCCGGAGATCGTCAATCCCCGCGACGCGGTCATCGAGGTCACCTCGACGGCGATCTGCGGCTCCGACCTCCATCTCTACGACGGGGTCATTCCCGGGATGCGCTCGGGCGACATCCTCGGCCACGAATTCATGGGGCGCGTGGTCGAAACGGGCCCCAAGAGTTCGCTTCGGAAGGGACAGAGGGTCGTCGTTCCGTTCACGATTTCCTGCGGCGCGTGCTTCTTTTGCCAGAAGCAGCTCTATTCTGCCTGCGACAATTCGAATCCGGCCGAGAAGCAGGACCTGACCGAGACGCTCTACGGGCATGCGCTGTCGGCCCTGTTCGGCTATTCGCATCTGACGGGTGGCTATCCGGGCGGTCAGGCGGAATACGTCCGCGTCCCGTTCTCGGACGTCGGTCCGATCGTCATCCCGGACGATATGGACGACGACGCCGTGCTCTTTCTCTCCGACATTCTCCCGACCGGCTGGATGGCGGCCGAGAACGCCGAGATAGAGGAGGGCGACACCGTCGCGGTCTGGGGCTGCGGGCCCGTCGGTCTCTTCGCTGTCCAGTCGGCCCTGGTGATGGGGGCGGGCAAGGTGATCGCGATCGACGAGTACCCCACGCGCCTCGACCTCGCGCGGCAGCTGGGTGCCGAGATCATCGACTTCAAGCAGACGCGCGTGCTCGAGGCGCTCATGGAGATGTCGGGCGGCCTCGGCCCCGACGCTGTTATCGACGCCGTCGGCATGGAGAGCCACGGCTTCGCGCCGGATGCGATCGCCGACAACATCAAGCAGACGGTCGGCGTCGGCGCCGACAGCGCCCATGCCCTCCGCGAGGCGATCCTCGCGGTCCGGAAGGGCGGACGCGTCTCGATGCCAGGCGTCTACGGCGGCTTCGTCGACAAATTTCCGTTGGGTGCCCTGATGGAGAAGGGACTGCAGGTCAGGACCGGCCAGACCCACGTCCAGCGCTACCTGCCGACGCTTCTGGAGAAGATCGGCGAGGGCGAGATAGACACCACGTTCCTGATATCGCACCGGCTCCCGCTCGAGGAGGCGCCCCGGGGCTACCGCAACTTCCGTTACAAGCAGAACGAATGGACCAAGGTGGTTCTGAAGCCCGGCACGGAGATGACCGCGTGAGCGAGAGAAAACTCGCCGCCGTCACCGGCGCATCTTCCGGCATCGGCCTCGAGCTTGCCCGCTGCGCCGTTGAGGACGGGTGCGACGTCGTCGTGGTGGCGGACGAGCCCGAAATCCGCAGGGCCGCCGCCGCACTGGCGGACGGCGGCAGCGAGGTGACGGCGGTCGAAGCCGATCTCGGCACCGAGCATGGCGTCGCGGAATTCTGGGAGGAGATCGCCGGTCGCCATGTCGACTACTTCGCCGCCAACGCGGGCCGCGGACTGGGCGGTGCCTTCCTCGACCAGGACTGGGATGAAGTAGAGGCTGTGATCCATACAAACGTCACCGGAAACACCGCGCTCCTGCACCGCGCCGCGAATAAGATGCGCGATCAGGGCGAAGGCCGCATCCTCATCACCGGCGCGATCGCGGGCGAGGTGCCCGGTGCCTTCCGGGCGGTGTACAATGCCACCACGGCCTACCTCGACACGTTCTCCTGGGGCATACGCGAAGAGCTGAAGGACGATGGCGTCACTGTGACCTGCCTCATGCCGGGTCCGACCGACACGGAATTCTTCGATCGCGCGGATATGGACGACACTCCGCTCGGACGCGATGCCGGCAAGGCCGACCCCGCGAAG
>CAYTBD010000200.1:0-5189 GCA_964435755.1 uncultured Rhodobacterales bacterium | reverse complement strand
CGCCGCAAGCACGGCTCGCAGCGCAAGAAGGGGCACCGCCAGCACCTCACGCTCGTCCAGATCACCCAGATCCTCGAGAGCGGCGCCGACGCCACCGGCATGAAGGCCGCGGTCGGATCGGGCTCGGTGCCCGCCACGGAAGAGACGGCCGCGAAACCCGCTGCCAAGGCAGCGCCGAAACCGGAGAAGCCGGCCGCGAAGTCCGAAGCCAAGGCCGCGTCCGGCGCCGACGATCTCAAGCGGCTGTCCGGCGTGGGGCCCGCGCTCGAGAAGAAGCTGCTCGAGGCGGGCGTTTCGTCCTTCGCGCAGATCGCGTCGTGGACCGAGGCCGACATCGCCGAGTTCGACGAGAAGCTGAGCTTCAAGGGCCGGATCGAGCGCGAAGGCTGGGTCGAGCAGGCCAAGACGCTCGCCGCAGAGAAGGAGTAACGACAGATGGCACACAAGAAGGCAGGCGGTTCATCCCGCAATGGCCGCGACAGCGCCGGACGCCGCCTCGGCGTCAAGCTCTTCGGCGGTCAGCAGGCCATTCCGGGCAACATCATCGTGCGCCAGCGCGGCACCAAGTGGTGGCCGGGCAACGGTGTCGGCATGGGCAAGGATCACACGATCTTTGCAACCTGTGAAGGTTCCGTGACTTTCCACAAGGGCCTGAAGGGGCGAACCTTCATTTCGGTCCTTCCGTCCGCGGAGGCCGCCGAGTAAGCCGAAACTCGCATATCGTTGAGATAGGGGGATCGGCAGCAGGGCCGGTCCCCTTGTTCGTTCAGGGGCTCCAGTCTCCTGGGAGGAGAGAGGGCATGATTTTGGACCAGATCGCCGTGCAGTCCGTGATCGAGGCGGACCGGTTCGTCCTGCGCCCGCTCCGGAAGTCGGATGCGGGCCTCATCGAGATGTACGCCAGCGACGAGCGCGTGGCGCGCGGCACGCGATCTATTCCGCATCCGCTTCCGCCCGGCGCGACCGAAGCCTTCGTGGCCCGCGGACTCGCATCCGACCGTGCCGAGGACATCTGGGTGATGGACGGCGCCGCGCACGGCCTGTCGGAGGTGCTGGGCCTCATCGGTCTCGATCGGATGGATCGCGGACAGTCCGAGATCGGCTACTGGGTCGCTCCCGTGCTGTGGAACACCGGCATCGCGTCCGAGGCGGTGCAGGCCATGGTCGACGCCAACCCGCATGGCTCGAAGACGCTTTTCGCGGAGGTGTTCCAGGACAATCCCGCATCCGCGCGCGTGCTGACGAACGCCGGGTTCGAGTACATCGGCGACGCCGAGGCCTTCTCGATCGCGCGGAACGCCAAGGTGGCGACCTGGACCTACATCCGAAAGATGGTCTGAGGCCGTGCGGGCGTCCCGGTTCCACGTCATCGAGACGCCGCGCCTCGTTCTCAAGCCGGTCTCCGGAGAGGACATCGACGCCATCGTGCCGGCGATCGGGAACTACGACGTCGCGCGCTGGCTCGGGCGGGTGCCGTATCCCTACCGTGCGACGGACGCGGAATCCTTTGTCGCGGGCAATGCGGACAAGGCCGGTCGGGTCTGGTTCATCCATGACGCCTCGGGACTTGTCGGCGGAATTTCGATCGACGGCGAGCTCGGCTACTGGCTCCGCCGGGAGGTCTGGGGCATGGGCTACGCCACCGAAGCGGCGATCCCGGCGATCGACGCGCATTTCTCGGACCGGGCCGCGGGCGATCTCGTGGCGGGGCACTATCCCGGCAACGATCGGTCGCGCCGGGTTCTGGAGAAGCTGGGCTTCCGCCGGGCCGGAACCCGGCTCGTCGCCGCCCGCGCGCTGGCCCAGCAGATCGAAAGCCAGGACTACCGGCTGACGCGCCCGGACTGGCAGGCGCGGCGGCAGGACTTGAGCGGCGTCTCCCGTTCGGCTACCGCAGGGCGCTGAAGGAAAGTTCCATGAAGTTTCTCGACTACGCCAAGGTCCATATCCGCTCCGGCAGCGGCGGCGGGGGCTGCGTGAGTTTCCGGCGGGAGAAGTTCGTCGAGTTCGGCGGACCCGACGGGGGCGACGGCGGCCGGGGCGGCGACGTCTGGGCCGAGGCGGTGGAGGGGCTCAACACGCTGATCGACTTCCGTTACCAGCAGCACTTCTTCGCCGGGAACGGCCAGCCCGGCATGGGGCGGCAGCGCACCGGCAAGGATGGCGACGACATCGTCCTTCGGGTGCCCGTCGGGACCGAGATCCTCGACGAGGACGAGGAAACGGTGATCGCCGACCTGACGGAGGTGGGTCAGCGGGTGCTGCTCGCCCAGGGGGGGAACGGCGGCTGGGGCAACCTGCATTTCAAGACCTCGACCAATCAGGCGCCACGCCGTGCGAACCCGGGCCAGGAGGGCGTCGAGCGAACGCTCTGGCTCAGGCTCAAGCTGATCGCGGACGTGGGGCTCCTGGGACTGCCCAACGCGGGCAAATCCACGTTTCTCGCGGCCACCTCCAACGCCCGGCCGAAGATCGCCGATTACCCGTTCACCACGCTGCATCCGAATCTCGGGGTGGTGGGCGTCGACGAAGTTGAATTCGTCGTGGCCGACATTCCGGGACTGATCGAAGGCGCGCACGAGGGCAGGGGGCTGGGCGACCAGTTCCTCGGCCATGTCGAGCGGTGCTCGGTCCTGCTGCATCTCGTCGACGGCACGTCCGAGGACGTCGCGGCGGACTGGGAGACGATCATCCACGAACTCGAGGCCTATGGCGGCGTGCTGGCGGGCAAGCCCCGGATCACGGCGATGAACAAGATCGACGCGCTGGACGACGACGAGCGGGCCGAGCGGGCGGCCGCGCTCGAAGCCGTCGCGGGACCGGTCATGTCGATGTCGGGCGTCAGCGGCGAGGGCGTGACGGAGGTTCTCCGGGCGCTGCGTGCGAAGATCGATGCCGACCGGCTGCGCCACAAGGAGGCTGCCGAGGAGAGACATCCGTGGCGTCCCTGACGCAGGCGAAGCGGCTCGTCGTCAAGATCGGCTCGGCGCTTCTCGTCGAGGGCGGGCGGCTGAGGTCCGACTGGCTCGCGGGGCTGGCCCGGGACGTGGCCGAGGCGAAGGCGCGGGGGACGGACGTGATCCTGGTGTCCTCGGGGTCCATCGCGCTTGGCCGCGCGACGCTCGGTCTGCCTCCCGGGCCGCTGGCGCTGGAGCAGAGCCAGGCGGCCGCGGCGGTGGGCCAGATCCGGCTCGCCCGCGCCTATGAGGAGGCGCTCGCGCCGCACGGGATCGTCACGGGACAGGTTCTGGTGACGCTCGAGGATTCCGCCAACCGCCGGCGCTATCTCAATTCGCGCGCGACGATGGAACATCTCCTTGGCCTCGGCGTCGTGCCCATCGTGAACGAGAACGACACGGTGGCGACCGACGAGATCCGCTTCGGCGACAACGACCGGCTCGCCGCGCAGATCGCGGTGACGGTGGGGGCGGACCAGCTTGTGCTTCTCTCCGACGTGGACGGCTTCTACAGCGGCAATCCCAGGGAGGATCCGGGCGCCCGCCGCTTCGACGCGGTCGAGCGGATCACGCCCGAGATCGAGGCGATGGCGGGGGACGCCGGGTCCGGCCTGTCGCGCGGCGGCATGAAGACGAAACTCATGGCGGCGAAGACCGCGACGGGCTCGGGCTGCGCCATGGCGATCACGCTCGGCACGACGCACCGGCCGCTCAAGGCGCTGGCCGAGGGCGCGCCGGCCACGTGGTTTCTCGCCGAGACCGATCCTCAGGCGGCGCGCAAGCGCTGGATCGCGGGCATGAAGCCCAAGGGCGAGATCACCGTCGACGCCGGCGCGGTGCAGGCGCTCCGAAGCGGCAAGTCCCTGCTCCCGGCGGGGGTGACGAAGGTCACGGGCAGCTTCGGGCGCGGCGATCCGGTGGCGCTCGTCGGGCCCGGCGGGGACCGGCTCGGCATCGGCCTCGCGCGCTACACATCCGAGGAGGCGCGGGGCATCAAGGGCCGGCGCTCCGGTGACATCGAGGCGGTTCTCGGCTATCCCGGTCGGGCCGCGCTCATCCATCGCGACGACATGGTGCTCTGAAGGAGCGAGACATGAAGGACATGGACGACATCCCCGCCCTGATGGCCGAAATGGGCGCCCGTGCGAAGGAGGCCGCGGCGGAGCTCGGCTTCGCGACGGCCGATCAGAAGCGTGCGGCGCTCATGGCCGCCGCCGACGCGGTCTGGGAGCGACGGGCGGGGATCGCGGAGGCCAACGCCAAGGACATGGACTACGGCCGCGACAAGGGCCTGACGGCCGCCATGCTCGACCGGCTCATGCTGGACGAGCCGCGTATCCGGGGCATCGTCGACGGGCTTCGCGCGGTCGCGGATCAGGCCGATCCGGTGGGACAGGTCATCGCCGAATGGGACAGGCCGTCCGGCCTCCATATCCGCCGTGTCCGGACCCCGCTCGGCGTCATCGGCGTGATCTACGAAAGCCGCCCCAATGTCACGGCCGATGCCGGGGCGCTGTGCCTCAAGTCGGGCAACGCCGTGATCCTGCGCGGCGGGTCAGAGAGCTTCCATTCCTCCGGCGCGATCCACGCCTGTCTTGTGGAGGGGCTGAAGGCCGCGGGACTGCCGGAGGCCACGATCCAGCGCGTGCCCACGCGCGACCGCGCGGCGGTGAGCGAGATGCTGACGATGACCGGCGTGATCGACGTGATCGTGCCCCGTGGCGGCAAGGGCCTCGTCGGCCTCGTCCAGCGCGAGGCGCGGGTGCCGGTCTTCGCCCATCTCGAAGGCATCGTGCATATCTACCTCGACAAGGACGCCGATCCCGAGAAGGCGCTCAAGGTCGTCATCAACGCCAAGACCCGGCGCACGGGGATCTGCGGCGCGGCGGAATGCCTGCTGATCCACAAGACCGTGGCGGACACCATCGGGCAGGGCGTCATCCGGGCGCTCGTCGAGCGCGGCGTCGAGGTCCGCGCCGATGCGGCGCTGCGGTCCATAGAGGGCACGGTCGAGGCGTCGGAAGAGGATTGGGGCCGCGAATACCTCGACATGAAGATCGCCGCGAAAGTCGTTGAGAACGTGGACGACGCCATCGCCCATATCCGCCGCTACGGGTCGGATCACACCGATTGCATCGTCACCGAGGACGACGCGGCGGCGGAGCGCTTCTTCTCCCGCCTCGACAGCGCGATCCTGATGCGCAACGCCTCGACGCAATTCGCCGACGGCGG
>CAYTBD010000199.1:0-5195 GCA_964435755.1 uncultured Rhodobacterales bacterium | reverse complement strand
CGGCGCGCCGGTGATGACGAGACCGTCGAACTTCTCGCCCCGAACCTCCTGGAACGGGCGGTAGAAGGTCTCCATATGCTCGGCCGCCGTCGTCTTGGTCTGGTGCTCGGTCATCCGGATCAGGTGAAGATCGATCTGCAGCGGAGTCGCGCCGATCAGCCGGGCGAACTGGTTCTCGGTCTGGATCTTCTTCGGCATCAGGTTGAGGAGCCCGATCCTGAGGGGACGGATGTCCTGCCGCGCGGCCCGTCTCTCGGACATCACCATGACCCCTTCGCGCGACAGCACGTCGAAGGCGGGCAGGTTTTCCGGCAGCGTGATGGGCATCGCGGGGGATCCTCGTGTCAGGCCCGCTGACTTAGGCGGATTGCGACCGGGCCTCAAGGGCTTGAGCGACGAGGGCGATCATGTCGTCGGCGGTCTTCACCCGCGCGATGTCCTCGGCCTCGAGCGTCAGGCCCCAGTTCTCCGCCATGGCGCGGTAGCGGGGCTGGCGATGGGCGAGGGCGCGGGCGTAGGCCCACCGGACGAAGGCGTCGGGATCCACCTCGTCGGGCGCGAGGCCGGTCTCGGAGAGGTAGTCGGCCCATGCCTCCTCGAGGAATTCGATCTGGTAGCACATCGGCTTGGGCGCGCGGTCGAAACGGCGGATCAGCTCCTCGGTATGGGTGTCGGTGCCCTTGATCCAGACCATCAGAAGCTTGTCGGAAAGCGCCGAGAGCACCGGGTCGGCGGGATCCTCCGGATCGACGATCTCGCAGATCGACCCGCTCGTGTCGCAGACGAAATGGTCATAGCCGTAGAGCTGCCTCGCCCGCTCGATGAAGGGCACGGTGTCGAGCATGGCGGAAATCTCGGCCTGCCGGTGCTGCTCCTGCCGGCGCATGTACTCCTCGAACGGCAAGCCGCCCTTCGCCGGATCTCCGGGCTTGCCAAGGTAGGTCGAGAGCGGCGCGAGGTTGTCGAAGGTGATGTTCGACTGGATGTAGACGGAGTCCGACAGCAGAAGCTCGCGCAGGAGCGGAACCTTCATCGCCTCGCGCTTGAAGTTGTCGGCGATGTGTTCGCCCATGTACCGGGTGCCGATCCGGTAATCGACCGAGTAGTGGAACCAGTTCCCGCTCGCGCGCAGCAGGTTCGAGACATGGGTCTTGCCCAGCCCCGACATGCCGAACAGCATGAGCCGTTTCGCGGGCGCCTCGCGCCAGTCTTTCGCCGTCGGATAGAGCATCGGTGGTCTCGCCTCGGATCGGCAGGGGGATATCCGAGGCGGCGGGGCCTATCCAGAGAAAACTCGATCGGGGATGGCGCAGCCCTCGGGGGCGGGACGCTCGTGCGCGGGCTCAGATCTCCGCGGCGGGCGCCGGCGGCGATGTCGGAAGCCGGATCAGCAACCGGGTTCCCTCCGCGGAACCCCACTCGCGTGCGGCCCCGATCTGATCGAGAAGCGCCTCGATGTGGTTGAGGCCCGAGCCGGTGTCGGCCCCGCCCCGCTTCTCCAGCGCGTCGCCGAGGCCCCGGCCTTCGTCGCGCAGCCCGATCTCCACGTCGCCGGAGGTCTTCGCGACGGTGAGGTGGATGCGGCAGACCCCGCCGCTGGAGGCGTACTTGATGGAATTCGTGATGAATTCGTTCGCGATGATCCCGAGGGGGATGGCGATGCTGCTGTCCACGGCGACGGGTTCGATGTGCGAGTGGATTTCGCACTCGACCTCGCCTTCGGAGCCGAACGATCCGATCTGCGACGCGAGGTTGGAGAGGAACCCGCCGATCTCGATCCGGTCGATATCGCTCGATGTCGAGAGCAGGTCGTGCAGCCGTGCCAGCGTCTCGATCTGCCCGATCATCATGGCGATTTCCTGCTGCACCCCGGGATGCGTGCTGCGGCGATGCTTGCTCCGGAGGAGGCCCTTGAGGATCGCGAGATTGTTCTTCACGCGGTGCTGGAGTTCCGAAAGCGCCCGTTCCCGGTCGCTGACCGCCCGCCACAGCGCGTCCGATTTCTGGAAACGCTCGATCGCGGCGCCGAGGATGAGCGCGTAGCCCTGCAGAAACTCGATATCGGTCTGACGGAATGCGCGGGGCGTCGTGCTGTCGACCTGCAAAAGGCCGAAGGGCCCGTCCCCGTCGGTCCCGGGAATGACGACGTTCACCATCGCCTCGACGCCGTGGCGCTGGAGAAATTCCGGATAGTCGAACCTGTCGTCGCTGACCTCGTGGGCGACGGCGGGCTCGCCGTGGCGCAGCGCGAAGCCCTCGGAGGACGTCTCGAGGGCAGGCACAACCTCCTCGCCCACCACGCCGTCTTGCCACCCGACGCCCGCGATGACGCGCAGGTTCCTGCCGTCGTCCTCCAGCCGCATGACCTTCGAGAGATCCGTTCCGAGCGCGCGGCGGCAGTTCTCGCAGGCTTCGGTCAGGATGTCGTCGAGCTTCTCCGCCTTCAGGGCGATGTGCCCGAAGGCGATGACCGCCCGTCTCTGTTCGAGCAGGCGGTCGAGGTCGCTGTCAGTCTCGTCGCTCATGGTTCCGGCATCCTGCGTCCGCCAAACGGGCCGCCATTATCGTCGGCATTGCCCCGCGCCACAACCATGTGGCGCCGGGGTCGCGCGAACGGTTCGGCTTTTGCCTTGCCGAACGGAAAAGAGCCCCGCCGGAGCGGGGCCCTTCCTCGGCGGAGGGACGCCGCCTCAGAACTTGTATTCGACCTGGATCCCCGCGGCGATGGCGCTGTTGTCGGAGAAGTCCGCGCCGATCGTCTGCGTCGTGGCATCGCCGAGGGCGATGTAGCGCACGCCGCCGGTGATCTGGGTCGCGCCCTGCGTGTAGGTGGCGGCGAGGCCGATCGAGGCGAAGCCGTCCCGGGGCGCGAGGTTGCCCTGCACGTCGCCGGTCTGGCCTTCGTAGCCCACCGTGATCGCGCCGGACCAGTTTTCGGTGAATCGCCGGCCGATGCCGAGGTTGTAGGTCGTGTAGTCGCTGTCGTAGTCGATCAGCGACGCGCCGCCGAGACCCGGGGGCGTGATGTCGAATTCGGACCAGTCCTGCCAGCGCACGTTCCCGAAGAGCAGCGTGCCCTCGGCGATCCCGGTCTGGAACTCGAGATTGAGCGCCTGCGGGATCGTCGTGACGAAGGTGCCGCCGGGGCCCGGGAAGGTGCCGAAGGATTCGGTCGAGTCGAAGGTGTGGTCGATGGCGGAGTGGTAGGTCAGCGCGACGCGCAGCGCGATGTCGGGCCGTTCGTAGGCGACGCCCGCCACGTAGCCGAACTCGAAGGTCCGGTCGACGTCGAGCGCGTAGGGTCCCGGAGCCCCCCGCACGAAGAGACCGTCGAGTTCCGCGGTGATCGACTGCGCCCTGACGCCGCCGTAGAGGCTCATCCCGCCATCGAACCTGTAGCGCATGAGCGCGGTGAGATCGGCGCCGTCAAGCTCGGCCGTCGTGCCCCGGAACGGATAGCCCATGGCGGCGCCAGTGTAGTCGACGTCCGCGCCGACCGACTCGTCGAAGATGACGGCGAGGTCCATCGCCCGCCCGATCGGCATCTTGTAGCCGAAGCTGAGCGACGAGTAGCCGGGCGCCATGTCGCCGCTGTCGAGCGTCACGCCGGGCGCGGGCGAGAACGTGCCCTCGAGCGTCGGCGCCACGTAAGTGAAGGAGAGCTGCATGGCGCGACCCTCCTCGAACAGGAGCGCCACGGACTGCGCCGAGCGCTCGATCCCGCCCGCGGCGGCCGTGGAGGCCCAAAGTCCCGCGACGATGGCCAGTGAAGATGCCCGACCCATTCCCGTCCCCTCCCTCGGAATATGTAACACTCCGATGACGTACGCGTAAGGCGGGTGCCGCACAAAGAATGACGCGACGTCAGCATCTCCCGGGACGTTGCGTCACGGATGCGTGACCCTGCGGCTCTCGGTCCAGATATTGAGGTAGTTCGCGCCGAAGATCACCGCCGCCCCGAGGAAGATGAAGATGTCGAGGCCTTCGCTGTAGAGGACCACGCCCACGACCGCGATGACGGGCAGCCGGATGAAGTCGAACGGAACGACGACGGTCGCGGGCGCCACGGCGAGCGCGTTCGTCAGGCACAGATGCGCCAGCAGACCGGCGCAGCCGATCACCGCGAGCCAGGGCCATGCGGCTGCCGAGGGCCACGCGATGTCGCCGTCGAAACCGGCGCAGAGGATGCCGAAGACCGCCTGCATGACGGTGAGCCAGAACAGGATGCAGGTGATCGTCTCGGTCCGGGTCAGGAACTTGGTGAAGAGGATCGAGCCCGCGAAGCCGATGGCCGAGGCCGCGGCGGTGAGAACGCCGGCGTTCATCTCTCCCAATCCCGGCCGTGCGACGATGAGGATGCCCGCGAAGCCGAGCGCGGCCGCGATGGCGCGGGTCCGGGTGAGCCGCTCCCCGAGCACGAGGGGCGCCAGCAGCGTCACCCAGAGCGGCGAGGTGAACTCCAGCGCGAAGACCTGCGCGAGCGGGATCGCGGTGATCGCGAAGAACCACAGGTTCTGGCCCGTGAAATGCGCGACGTTGCGGACCGCGTGGATGTGGAGGCTGCGCGCCGTGACCTCCCGCAGCCGGCCGAGCGCGCCGCCGATCGCGAGGACCAGCGCGACACCGATGAACGAGCGATACATCATCAACTCGAACGTATCGAGTTCGAAGCTGACCGCGCGGCCCGCCACCGCCATCGAGGAGAACGACACGATCGCGCCGGTCATCCAGAGACCCGCCTTGAGGACGGGCACGGCGGGAACGGCGACGGCCGGGGCGGTCATTCAGAGAGCCGGAGAGTTCCGGGGCGGGCAGGCGAGGCGGCTCGTCACGCGCAGATGCATCGCCGTCTCACTCCCACTCGATCGTGCCGGGCGGTTTCGACGTGATGTCGTAGGTCACCCGGTTGATCCCCTTCACCTCGTTGATGATCCGCGTCGCGGTCTCGCCGAGGAAGTCGTGGGAGAAGGGATAATAGTCCGCCGTCATCCCGTCGACCGAGGTCACGGCGCGCAGGGCGCAGGCGAAGTCGTAGGTCCGGTCGTCGCCCATGACGCCCACGGTGCGCACCGGCAGGATCGCGACGAAAGCCTGCCAGATCTCGTCGTAGAGGCCGTGCTTGCGGATCTGGTCGATGTAGACGGCGTCGGCCTTGCGCAGGATCTCGAGCTTCTCGCGCGTGATCTCTCCGGGAC
>CAYTBD010000198.1:0-5247 GCA_964435755.1 uncultured Rhodobacterales bacterium | reverse complement strand
GACCTGGTAATGCGTGCCCTCGAACCCTGTCACAGGCATCACCTTGGTCGCGTTGCCTGACAGGAAAACCTCGTCCGCGGCGCGGAAGTCGTCGAAGCTCAGGACCGTCTCGTGTACCGCGTAGCCGTCCGCGCGCAGGTTCGTCATGTGCCGGGCGCGGGTGATCCCGGCCAGGAACGTCCCGTTCGCGACCGGCGTGAAGACCTCGCCGTCCTTCACCATGAAGACGTTTGCGGTTGCCGCCTCGGCCACGTTGCCGAGCGCGTCGGCGACAAGGGCGTTCGTGTAGCCCTTTTCGCGCACCTCGCGCAGCATGCGCTGGTTGTTCGGGTACAGGCAGCCCGCCTTGGCGTTCACGACGGCGTCCTCGAGGACGGGACGGCGGAACCGCGTCGTGGCGAGCGTGACGGAGGCGTCGGCGGGCGGCATCGGGATTTCCTCGAGCGAAACGCAGAACCCCGTCCGGGCGGGGTCATGCGTCACGATCGACGGATCCCCGTCGATCGCCCAGTACATCGGGCGGATGTAGACGGCGGCGTCCTTCGGATAGGCCGAGAGACCCTCCATGATGAGGCCGACCATCTCCTCGACCCCGAGCGTGGGGTTGATCTTCAGGGCCTTGGCGGAGTTGTTGATCCGCTCGCAATGCAGGTCGAGGTCGGGTGACACGCCCTCGAACAGCCGCGCCCCGTCGAAGACACTCGTTCCCAGCCATGCGCCATGGTCGGCCGCGCGCATCACCATGACGTCGCCGTCGTGCCACGTACCCTCGAAGTAGGTTCGGATGTTCGTGCCGCTTGCCATGACCGGGTTCCTCCCGGCGCGGACGGTATGACCGGTTAGGTCAGGAGTCCAGACGTTCCCCGGCCTCTTTCACAAGCTGCCGGATCGACAGCGGCGCATTGACCATGTCGAGCTGGCCCGATGCGTCGCGGGGCCAGTCCTCGGGCGCCCTGTCGCGGTAGAGTTCCACGCCGTTGCCGTCCGGATCGCGGAGGTAGACGGCCTCGCTCACACCATGGTCGGCCGCGCCGTCGAAAGGGATGCCCGCCTCGGACACCCGCCGGACGGCATCTGCGAGCGCGGCCCGGTCGGGATAGAGGAAGGCGACATGGTAGAGGCCGGTATGACCCGGCGCAGGCGGGGTTCCTCCGGCGCTTTCCCAAGTGTTGAGACCGATGTGGTGGTGGTAGCCGCCGGCCGACAGGAAAGCGGCCTGGGCGCCGTATCGCTGGGTGACCTCGAAGCCGAGGACGCCCGAGTAGAAGGCGATGGCCCGCTCGAGATCGGCGACCTTGAGATGGACATGGCCGACGCGGGTCTGCGGATGGACGGGTATGCTCATGGGGCGCCTCCTTGCCTGCAACCCTACCGCTTCGCAGCAATCGCGGGAAGTCCACGATAGGACAGGGGCCTGTGCGGGAATGCAAAAAGCCCCCCGGCGGGGAACCGGGGGGCAATGGCGGTCTCGGCAGCACCGATGACACACGACCCGGGCGATGGACCAGGCGGGGAGCACCGATCCATGACTTGGGGACGAGGCAAGTCGCCCGGGCACACACGCCGGTATGACCGGCCCTGCACCGATACACAGCGGGTGAATCCCTTTTATGACAGGTTCATCCGAGTCGTGTGAAAGCTCAGGCGGATCCCACCATCCCGACGATGTCGTAGGTCTTCTTGAGCACCGGCCCCGCGATCTCCCGCGCGCGCTCGGCACCGCGGCCCAGGATGCGGTCGATCTCTGCGGGATCCTCCATCAGCCGCGCCATCTCGGCGGAGATCGGCGAGAGCTTTTCGACCGCGAGGTCCGCGAGCATGGGCTTGAACTGCGAGAACTGGTGTCCGCCGACTTCGGCCAGAACCCAGTCGACGGACCTGTCGGCGAGCGCCGCGTAGATGTTCACGAGGTTGCGCGCCTCGGGCCGGTCTTCGAGCCCCTCGGGTTCCATGGGCAGAGGCTCCGGGTCGGTGCGGGCCTTCCTGACCTTGTTCGCGATCGTATCCGCGTCATCGGTCATGTTGATCCGGCTCATGTCGGAGGGATCCGACTTCGACATCTTCTTCGTTCCGTCGCGAAGGCTCATCACGCGCGTGGCCGCGCCCTCGATCACCGGCTCCGTGACGGGGAAGAACTCCACTCCGAAGTCGTTGTTGAACTTGATCGCGATGTCGCGCGTCAACTCGAGGTGCTGCTTCTGGTCCTCGCCGACGGGCACGTGCGTCGCATGGTAGGCGAGGATGTCGGCGGCCATGAGCGCGGGGTAGGCAAAAAGCCCAAGCGACGCGTTCTGCGCATTCTTGCCCGCCTTGTCCTTGAACTGGGTCATCCGCTGCATCCAGCCCAACCGGGCGACACAGTTGAAGATCCAGGCGAGTTGCGCGTGCTCGGCCACCTGGGACTGGTTGAAGAGGATCGAGCGTTCGGGGTCGACGCCGCTCGCGATGAAACCGGCGCAAAGCTCGCGCGTGGCGCGGCGGAGCTTCTCGGGATCCTGCCAGACCGTGATGGCGTGGAGATCGACCATGCAGTAGACCGTTTCGAAGGTTCCCGCGTCCTGCATCTCGACAAAGCGCTTGAGCGCGCCGAGGTAGTTGCCGAGCGTCAGCCCGCCCGAGGGCTGGATGCCCGAGAAGACTCGCGGCGTGAAGGCGGGGGCTGTCATGGGATGGGCTCTCCGAGGTGGATTTCCGGGCCGTGGTCGCTTAACGCTGGGGCGAGAGCCCGTCAAGAAAGGCCGAGGGAATGAGCAGCCCCTACAACGAGTCTCCGTTCAACGCCCTGCCGCCGGTCGTCGTGGCGCTGGCGCTGCCCATCGTGGCGATCGAGCTCTGGCTCAACGCAGGCGCGCGCGGCTTCATCGGCGGCCCAGAGGCGGTCGGCTGGCGGCTCGACGCGATCCGGGACTACGCGTTCTTCGGACCGGTGCTGGAGTTGATGATCGAGGCGAACCGCTGGCCGCCGACCGAGGTCATGCGCTTTGTCAGCTATCCGTTCGTGCATGGAAGTTTCACTCATATGCTGATGGCGCTCGTGTTCCTCCTCGCGCTCGGCAAGATGGTGGGCGAAGTGTTTTCGGCCGTGGGCGTGCTTGTCGTCTTCTTCTCGTCGGCGATCGTCGGCGCGCTCGCCTTCACGGTCCTGACGGACGATCCCGCGCCCCTTCTCGGCGCCTATCCCGCGGTCTACGGGCTGATCGGCGCATTCACCTTCATTCTCTGGGTGAAGCTCGGCCAGCAGGGGGCGCCGCAGATCCGCGCATTCTACCTGATCGGTTTCCTGCTGTGCATCCAACTCGTGTTCGGGCTTCTGTTCGGCGCGGGACAGGCATGGGTGGCGGACGTCACCGGCTTTCTCACGGGCTTCGGGTTGTCCTTCCTCGTCAGCCCGGGCGGCTGGGCGCGGGCGGTGGAGCGGCTGCGCGCGCGCTAGCGGCGGAGTGCAGTTCGCAGATCGGCCGTTGTGAAGGCGCCCAGAATCCGGCCGGCGCCGAAGTAGGTCAGAAGACCGATCAGGATCAGGAGGGCGAGCGCGCCGTAGCGCAGGGTCGGCGTCGCGATGAGCGAGAGCATCAGTGCCGCCGTGAACCAGAGCACCGCGCCCATTATCAGGGAGGCGGAGACGATCCTCCAGATGCGCGACCGGAAGCGGTCGTCCAGCATAGCGGCCTCGCCCAGTCTGCGCGACCCCCGCCAGAGGAGCCACATCATCGTCCATCCGGCAAGCGTGGCGCCGAGTGCCGCCGCGATGTAGCCGATGAAGGGGGCGAGGCCCACGGCGACCACCGCATTCACCACGAGTGCCACCAGCGCGTAGTAGAATGGACGCCGCGTGTCCTCGCGCGCGAAATAGAGCGGCTGGAGCACCTTCTGCATCACGAAGGCGGGCAGACCCAGACCGTAGACCATGACCGCAAGCGCCGTCGCCGCGACATCGTCGGGTCCGAACGCACCGCGCCCGAAGAGGACAGACACGAGCGGCAGCGGGATGACAGCAAGCGCCACAGCAGCCGGCACGGTCAGCGCGAGCGAGACCTCAGCGGCGCGGCTGAATGCTTGTCGGCCGCCTTCGGTGTCGTCGGCGCGGAGGCGACGGGACAGATCCGGCAAAAGGACGACGCCGATGGCGATGCCGACGACGCCCAGCGGAAGCTGGTAGAGCCTGTCTGCATAGGAGAGCCAGGCGACCGCGCCGTCGAAGAAGCTCGCCACCTGCCGCCCGATCAGCAGGTTCACCTGGACCACGCCTCCCGCGAGAGCGGCGGGCGCGGCGATGATGGCGAGACGTCTGAGCTCCGGTGTGAGTTTCGGGCGCTTGAGTGTCAGCCGGAACCCCGCGCGCGACGCCGCAGTCCAGACCAGCGCGAACTGCGCGATCCCGGCGACGGGGACCGTCCAGGCGAGCGTGTCCCCGACGGCCCAGCCGAGCCAGTGCCCGGCACTCATGGCGAGGATGAAGAGGAGGTTCAGGAGCACCGGCGCTGCCGCGGCCGCGGTGAACCGCCCGGTGGCGTTCAGGACGCCGGAGAGAAGCGCGGCGAGCGAGATGAACAGGATGTAGGGAAAGGCGATGCGTCCGTAGACGACGGCAAGGTCGAAGCGCGCGTCGGTGGCGAAGCCCGCCGCCATCAGGAGCACCAGCCACGGCATGAGCGCCATTCCGGCAAGTGTGAAGGCGATGAGCACGCTGGCGAGGCCCGAGAACGCGTCTTCGGCGAAGCCCTTCGGGTCTTCACCCGCCTCCAGCCGCTTCGAGAACATCGGCACGAAGGCCATGTTGAACGCGCCTTCGGCGAAGAACCGGCGGAACATGTTCGGCAGCGAGAAGGCGATCAGGAAGGCTTCCGCCACCGGGCCCGCACCGAGGAAGGCGGCGATCAGGATGTCGCGTACGAACCCGAGCACGCGGCTTGCCATGGTCCAGACGCCGACGGTGAGGAAGCCCGAGATCAGGCGGATCGGCTGCACGTCACCGCCCGGCCCGTTGCGCGCCGCGCGCGATCGCCTCGCGCAGCCGCTTCTCCAGCGACTTCTGCTTGGCCTCGGACTGGAATTTCAGCCCGAACATGTCCTTCACATAGAAGCTGTCGACTGCCTGTTCGCCGTAGGTCGCGATCACCGCGCTGGCGATGTAGACGTTGGCCGAAGCGAGCGCCCGCGTGAGGTCGTAGAGCAGGCCCGGCCGGTCCCGGGTGTCGACCTCGATGATCGTGTAGATGTCCGATCCCTCGTTGTCGAACGTGATCG
>CAYTBD010000197.1:0-5255 GCA_964435755.1 uncultured Rhodobacterales bacterium | reverse complement strand
ATCGAGATCACGCCATCCTCGCCGATCTCGGTCGGACAGCACGGCGGGCGCGCGAAGTGCCTTCAGCGTCTGATCCGGCTCGGAATCCCGGTGCCGCAGACGGTCGCACTCTCGTTTCATGCCGTGCGCGGGATCGCCTCGGGGCGGATGCCGGACGCGGGCGGGCTTCTTGACCTTTTCGGCCCGGCGCCGCTGGTGTCCGTGCGGCCCTCGTCGGAGGATCCAGACTGGGGCGGTCCGGGGGCGATCCTGAACATCGGCATGAACGACGCGCGCCATGCCGCCATGACGCCCGCCTTCGGCGCGGCCGCCGACGCCCTCTACATCCGGTTCATTCAGGCCTACGCGATCCACGTCGCCCGGCTCGACCCCGACATGTTCGAGGTTCCCGATGCCGCCGACCCGGTGCGCGCGCTGCTCGACACGTACGAGGCCGAGACGGACGAGCCCTTCCCGCAGGATCCGGCGCGGCAACTCGAGGACGTGCTGCGGTCGATGGCGCGGGCCTGGGAAGGGACGTCCGCGCGGCTTCTCCGGCAGGCCAAGGGCGCTCCGGCGGAGGCGGGGCTGGGGCTGGTCGTGCAGGCGATGGCGCTGGGGCTCGGCGCCGCGGAGTCGGGGTCCGGCGTCATTCAGTTCGTCGATGGCGCCACCGGCGTGCAACAGGTGACGGGCCGCTATCTGTCGCAAAGCCAGGGCCGCGACGCGGTCACCGCGGGGGAGGGGGTCATCTATCTGGCCCGCGATCCGCGGGGACCCTCTCTCGAGGAGACCCTGCCGGAGGTGTTCGCTGATCTCTGCCGTTACGGCGAGATCTGCCGCACGGAGTTGCGCGAGGAGATGCAGATCGAGTTCACGCTCGAGGCGGGGCGGCTGCGCATCCTCGATGCGGTGCGGGTGCAGCGCACCTCCCGGGCGAGCGTCCGGATCGCCGTCGCGCTGGCGGGCGACGGCGTGATCGCGCCGGAAGAGGCCGTGATGCGGGTGCATCCGCGCGCGATGTCGGAGCTTCTCCACCGGCAGGTCGATCCGCGGGGAACGCGCGACGTCCGCGCGCGGGGCATCGCCGCGAGCCCCGGCGCGGCGGTGGGCAAGATCGTTTTCACCTCGCGCGCGGCGCAGGCGGCGGCGTCGCGCGAGGAACCCTGCATCCTCGTGCGCCGCGAGACGACGCCCGAGGACATCCGCGGCATGCACGCCTCGGTGGGCGTGCTCACCGAGCGCGGCGGCATGACCAGCCACGCGGCGGTGATCGCCCGCGGCCTGGGCCTTCCCGCCGTCGTGGGGGCCTCCGGCCTGAGGCTGAACCGCCGCGACAGGACGCTGACGACCGACGACGGCCGCGTGTTCCGCGAGGGCGACACGATCACGCTCGACGGCTCTTCGGGAGAGGTGCTCGTCGGGGCGGCGGAGCTTCTCGAACCGGCTCTCGACGATGCCTTCCGGACACTTCTGGGCTGGGCCGAGGACTCCAGCGACATCGGTGTGCGCGCCAATGCGGACACACCGTCGGAGGCGCGCATGGCGCGCACCTTCAACGCCGACGGCATCGGGCTCTGTCGGACGGAACACATGTTCTTCGAGGACGACCGGATGACGGTCATGCACGAGATGATCTTCGCGGACACCTCCGAAGGACGTGCGGCGGCGCTCGAACGGCTCCTGCCGATGCAGCGGGCCGACTTCATCTCGCTCTTCGAGATCATGCAGGGGCAGCCGGTCTGCATCCGGCTCTTCGATCCGCCGCTTCACGAATTCCTGCCGTCAACGCGTGAAGGGCTGCGCGAACTCGCCGACGCGCTGAGCCTTCCGCTTTCCCAGGTCACCCGTCGGGTGGACGCGCTTTCGGAATTCAACCCGATGCTGGGAATGCGGGGCGTGCGGCTCGGGATCACCGTGCCCGAGATCTACGACATGCAGGCCCGCGCGATCTTCGAGGCGACGGTGGAGGCGAGCCGTCTCGGCGATCCGATCGTGCCCGAGGTGATGATCCCGCTCGTCTCCGCGAGGCGCGAGGTCGAACTCGTCAAGGCGCGGGTCGACGCCGTCGCCGCGCGCGTGCGCGGAGAGGCCGGGGTGGAGTTCGACTACCGTCTGGGTGTCATGGTCGAGACGCCGCGCGCGGCGCTGCGGGCCGACGAGATCGCCAACCACGCAGCCTTCCTGAGCTTCGGTACGAACGATCTCACGCAGATGACCTACGGCCTGTCACGCGACGACGCGGGCCGGTTCATGGGAGTCTACGTGCAGCAGGGCGTGTTCGAGGAGGATCCGTTCCACCGGCTCGATGTCGAAGGGGTTGGCGAGCTCCTGACCATCGGTGCACAGCGCGGGCGGCGGAGCAGACCGGACGTCACGCTCTCCGTCTGTGGCGAGCATGGCGGCGATCCCGACTCGATCGCCTACTGCCGCGAGGCCGGTTTCGACTACGTCTCCTGCTCACCGTTCCGGGTGCCCGTGGCGCGTCTCGCGGCCGCGCATCTCGCAATCCGTGAGATGAAGAATCTGGCCTAAGTCATTGACTTTCATTGCCGGCGAATCACGATTGGCAAGACTCTGCCGAAATCCCCCGCTTATCCACAGGGTTGAACACATCGTTTCCACCGGTCGGGTGGACGTTCAGGCGCTGTTAACGTACTACCTCCGCTGATCGACGTGGGCCATTGGTCCGCATGGAAAATCTGGAGGGGGCTCCATGATCCCGAAAGCCACGCGGTGGGCGATGCTGGTCATCGCCGTGATGACCTTTGGCGCCGCGGCACAGGCGGACGTCATCGTCAGCCAGTCGAACGATCCGCGGATGGCGCTCGACGAAAGCCTCGGGGCGCTGTTCGGTGCGGAACGCGAAGCGCTCGGAGCCATGTCGGCGGACAGGGTCCGCCGGTTGATGGAACAACCGGTCCGGGTGCGCGTGACGCTCCCGGGCGTAAACGTCGATAAAGTCAGCTATGACAAGGCGTTCATCGACGGACTTCCGCGGCCGCAGGGAGACGAGTCGTGGCGCTGCCTTTCGGAAGCGCTTTATTTCGAAGCCCGTGGCGAGAGCGTGAAGGGCATCTTTGCCGTGGCCGAAGTGATCCTCAACCGGGTGGACAGCGCACGGTATCCCGACGACGTGTGCGGCGTCGTCTATCAGGGCACCGGCCAGCGCTACCAGTGCCAGTTCACCTATTCCTGCGATGGTCACAAGGAAGTCATCCACGAGCGCGGGGCCTACACGAAGGTCGGCAAGATCGCCCGGCTGATGCTCGACGGCGCGCCGCGCCAGCTGACCGAGGGCGCGACGCACTATCACACCAAGTCGGTGCGCCCGCGCTGGTCGCGGGTCTTTCCGCGCACGACGACGATCGGGTATCACCACTTCTACCGTCAGCCCGAGCGCTTCGCCCTGAACTGACGGCGCGGCGCAACCTTTGTCGCATGAAGTGAGTTGCGCCGGCGCCCGGGCTTGTGCAGAGACAAGGCGGGCCGGCGCCTCGTCGGTTCCATGCAACGGGGTGACGCGATGACACGCACTCTCTTCGGGACCGACGGCATTCGCGGGCGCGCGAACGATCACCCGATGACCGCCGAACTGGCGCTGCGGCTCGGCGCGGCCGCGGGGCGCTTTTTCCGGCGCGACGGCTCGGCGGCGCACCGTGTGGTGATCGGCAAGGATACCCGGCTCTCGGGATACATGTTCGAAAACGCGCTGACGGCGGGCTTCACCTCGACGGGAATGAACGTGCTGCTCCTCGGGCCGGTGCCGACGCCGGCGGTCGGGCTCCTGACGAAATCGATGCGCGCCGATGTGGGCGTGATGATCTCGGCCAGCCACAACCCGCACGAGGACAACGGGATCAAGTTTTTCGGCCCCGATGGTTTCAAGCTCTCCGACGACGCCGAGGCCGAGATCGAGGCCATCCTGGGGAACGGCGCGGAGCCCGCGCAGGCGGGCCACATCGGCCGGGCGAAACGGATCGACGACGGCAGGTTCCGCTACGTCGAGCGGGCGAAGGCGACATTCCCGTCCGACCGGACGCTCGAGGGCCTGAAGGTGGTCGTCGACTGCGCGAACGGCGCAGCCTACCGGGCGGCGCCGGAGGTGCTCTGGGAACTCGGTGCGGACGTCGTCGCGATCGGGGTCGAGCCGAATGGGCGCAACATCAACGACGGCTGCGGCTCGACGGACACGGCGCTCGCCGCGAGGACGGTGGCGGAGACCGGCGCAGACCTCGGGATCTGCCTCGACGGCGACGCGGACCGGGTCATCCTGATCGACGAGAACGGCGAGGTCGCCGACGGCGATCAGATCATGGCGCTCTTCGCCGGCCGCTGGGCCGAACAGGGACGTCTGGTCCATGGGACGCTCGTCGCGACGGTGATGTCGAACCTCGGGCTCGAACGGTTCCTCGGCGGACGTGGCCTCAGGCTGGAACGGACGCCGGTCGGCGACCGCTACGTCGTCGAGGCGATGCGGCGCGGGGGCTGGAACCTCGGCGGTGAGCAGTCGGGCCACATCGTGATGACGGACTACGCGACGACAGGCGACGGGCTGGTGGCGGCGCTTCAGTTCCTTGGCGAGATGGTCGTGACCGGAAAGCGGGCGAGCGAGTTGTCGCGCCAGTTCGACCGGGTGCCGCAGCTTCTGAAGAACGTGCGTTTCGTGGCCGGCGCCGACCCGCTGGCGGCCGCGGCGGTCAAGGCGGCGATCGCCACCGCCGAAGGCCGGTTGAACGGAACGGGCCGGCTCCTGATCCGGAAATCAGGCACCGAGCCGCTGATCCGCGTCATGGCGGAATGCGAGGACGAGGTGCTGCTCGCGGCGGTCGTCGAGGAGGTCGTCGAGGCGGTCAGCGCCCGCTGAGCATCGCCGCGAACGCGTGACGGACAGGTTGCAGGGCAGGTCCTGTCCGGAGAGCGCGATTGCGCAGATCACCGACCAGATCGGCACCCGTCTCTCTTGCGCGTGTCACGGGGCGGGCTCATCCGGCCGCGCCGGAACGAGAAGACCCCGGCGCGGGGCCGGGGTCTTCGGGTGCCGGTTCAGACGGATCAGTTCTTCGACTTGTCGACCATCCGGCCCGCTGTGATCCACGGCATCATCCCGCGGAGCTTCTCGCCGACTTCCTCGATCTGGTGGGCATCGTTGTTGCGGCGGATCGCCTTGAACGACGGCTGGCCGACCGCGCATTCGGTCATCCAGTCGCGGACGAAACGGCCCTGCTGGATGTCGTCGAGCACCGCCTTCATCCGCGCCTTGGTCTCGTCGTAGG
>CAYTBD010000196.1:0-5283 GCA_964435755.1 uncultured Rhodobacterales bacterium | reverse complement strand
GCATGCTCGTAGGCATAGGCGCAGACCTCCTTCAGACGCTCGAGAATCGCGCGGTCCCTGTCGCCGGGAGCCATCGTCTCGCGCTCGGGAAACCAGTACTTCTGGTCCGCGGGCGGGACGTAGCTCTCGTCGTAGCGGGGCGGAAACGTCCAGGCTTCCATCAGGTCTCCTCCGGTTTGCGCCCCGGTTCCTCCCGTGGCGGTGCGTGCGAAGCGGGTGCTGGCAAGGCGTTCTGCGGCACGATAGCGGGCTTTGTCTTGGCTGCTTCCGCCCGGGCCGCCGCCTCTATCGAGCGCCTCGCTCGGAAACGAGTTGCGTGAGGCGATCGATGATCTGTTGCGGCGGCGTGTCCTGAAGCATGACTTCGGCCACACCCATCTCCCGCAGGGCGACCATGTCCTCGTCCGGCATGACACCGCCGGCAACCACGATCATGTCCTCCGCGCCCTTTTCCTCCAGAAGACGGAAGATCTTCGGGAAGACGGTCATCTGCACGCCCGACAACAGGCTTACACCCAGCACGTCCACGTCTTCCTGCACCGCCGCCGTGACGACCTCGTCGGGCGTGCGGTGAAGGCCGGTGTAGATCACGTCCATCCCGGCATCGCGCAGGGTGCGCGCGACGACCTTGACGCCGCGATCGTGGCCGTCGAGCCCCACCTTCGCCAGGAGCACCCGGATCGGCAACTTGTCTTGCATGTGTCGTTCCTCCCAAAGCGGCTTTAATTCGTATACGAAATGCGGTATGCAGTCTAGCAGAAATCTACACGGCAGAAGGCGGACCGGCCCCGATGGAAGCACTCGCCCCGTCCAAGTCCCTGGTCGACCAGACCTACGAGGCGATCCTCGAAGCCATCTGCACCGGGCAGTTGCCGCCGGGCGATCGACTGAATCAGGACGAGCTTGCCGACCGTCTGCAGGTCTCGCGGCAGCCCGTGAACAGTGCGATAGCGATGCTGAAGGCGCAGCGCTTCGTCATGGAGACGGGCCGGCGCGGCGTCGTCGTCGCGCCCGTGGACGAGACGCTCTTCCGGTCGATCTACGAGTTCAGGTCCGCCATCGAGCCTCTGGCCGTTACGCTGGCAACGGCCAACCTCGACGGGCCGGCGATATCGGAGGGGCGGCGCATCGTCGGGTTCGGCAAGGCCCAGGTCCGGTCGGGGGACGAGGCGGGCGTCCTGCAGGCCGACATCGATTTCCACGGACACATCTACGCCCTCAGCGGCAACGACATCGTCGTCGACACGATGCGCCTCAACTGGCAGCATCTGCGCCGCTCCATGGGGCGGGTCCTGCAGCATCCCGGAATGTCGGTTCAGGTCTGGGACGAACACGAGCACATCTTCGAGGCGATGGTGAAGGGCGAGGCCGAGGAAGCGGCTGACCTCATGCGGCGCCACGTCATCGAGGCCCCGCAGCGCCTGCGATCGGAATGAAGCTCTGCTGCGCGGCGGCGCCTAAGAGGTCTCCCCCTCCGTGCCGCATTCGGTGACGATGACGAGGCATCGCGCGTCAGGAGATGGTGCCATTCGGCGCACAGCCGCGATGCCCGCTGCTCCCGACGGCGTCGAAGCGATGCCATGGCGATCGAGGAGATCGACGGCCTCGCGCGCTTCGCGGTCGGTGACGGTCAGGAACATGTCGGCATCGCGGCGGAGCGACTCGAATGCGATGATCGAGGCATCCTTGCAGTCGAGCCGGCCCATGTTCGATACCGCGCCCGACGCGCGTGTCACGCGGTCTTCCCGGACGCTGTCCCGCAAGCAGGCCGCCTCTTCGGGTTCGACCACCGCGATGACGGGCTGATGAGGCCAGCAGGTGCGGACATGAGCCGCGACGGCGGCAGCCATGCCTCCCACACCTGCCTGCAGGAAGACGTGCGTGGGCCATTCCCCGGTCCTGCACAGCGTGTCGCGGCATTCCCGTGCGAGAACGGTATAGCCCTCCATCACCAGTGCGGGACGGCTTGTGTACCCGGGCCAGGATCCATCGGCCAGAAGGAGCCAATCTTCCTCGTCAGCGAGGCGTCCGGCCAACGCGACCGCGTTTTCGTAGACGCCGGGAGCGCGGCGGACCTCCGCACCGGAGGCGCGGATACGTGCCGCAAAGGTCTCCGGCACGCTTTCGTCCAGAACGATCACCGCGCGCGCGCCGAAGATCCGCGCGCCGGCCGCGACGGCCAGCCCGTGGTTGCCGGCGCTCGCGGTCACGAATGTCAGTTCCGCGGCGGCGCGTTGCGCATCGGGCGCGTCGGGGGTCCGCGCGCCGGACGCATCGCAGATGATCTGGGCCACCGCGTAGACGCCGCCCAGCGCCTTGAAGCTTCCCAGCCTCATGCGCCGGGACTCGTCCTTGGCCAGCAGCAGGCCGACATCTAGATCCCTCGCGAGACCGGTCAGGTTGCGAAGGGGCGTCGGAGCGTAAACCGGGCAAAGCTCGAGCATCGCGAGAGGGCGCTCCGGCGACGCGCGGAAGCGGCGCGTGGTGGTGGCGGTGTCGGGGAGCGAAGAGGTCATGAGCCCACAGTAGCGCCGCCCGGGCTGGTCATGCACCCGTAAACCGCGCCCGCGGCCGCCTTTTCGCTTGATCCCGCCACCTCCGGCTGCGGTGGCGTTGCTTGGCCGCGACTGTTCGGCCTCTCTGCTGCCTGATCCCGGCGCGCCGGTCGCCGGCGACCGTGCCCCGGTCTCCATCTTCAGCCTGCAGGTCGGCTCCGGCAGGCCGATGCCTTCCGATTCCAGCGCGGTCTTGGTGACCCCGATGGCCAGTTCAAAAGGGCCGCTTCGATGCACGGCCACCGCAACCCGGCGTTCAGGGGGCGATCCGCGGCGGGGCGTTCGCCCACCAGGGACGGTCCGCGACAGTGCACAGGTAGACTTCGCGCTCGGGATGCGCCGTGATGCGGAATCCAGCGCTGCGCAGCATCGCCTCGACGCCCGCGCGGTTCGGGACGAACCAGTTCGTCGGATCCGCCGCATATCGATCCTCCACGAAGTAGAGAAGCGGATGGTCGAGCCGGCCGAAGCGCGCCTCGTCGTCGAAGGGCGTGTCGTCGGGCGGGACGAAAACCTGCTCGGGGCCGCGCTGCATGCACTGGAACAGCATCAGGTCCTTCGCCACATGCTCGTGGATGAGGTCGAGCGCCAGAAGCGGGTGACGCAGGTGGTAGAGCACGCCCATGAAGATGACGAAGTCGAACCGCTCGCCCAGCTGGCCCACGTCGTAGACCGACATCTCGCGGAACTCGATCGACGCGCCCGCCTCGCCGGCGGCGAAGCGTGCCTGCGCGAGGTAATGCGGGTCCGTGTCGATCGCCACGACCCGGTCGGCGCCGCGACGGGCCATCTCGAGCGAGTAGAAACCGGCATTGCAGCCGATATCCAGGACGGTGCACCCGGACAGGTCCGCGGGCACGACGTGCCGGAATCCCTCCCATTTGAAGCGGGGATAGTCGCCGAGGAAGTGATCGGGCGCGGTCTCGATCCCGTCGATCCTGAGGTTCTGAAACCAGGGACCGAGTTCGACGATGCGCTGTTGCAGCTCTGTCTCGGCCGTTCTGCGGAGTGCGCTGCGGCGGGTCACGCGGCACCTGCGCGCCGCCGCGCCGCGTCGCGCGGACCATCCGCCAGACGCACCTCGGGCCGCCGGACGCGGCCGGTGGATGTCTGATCAGGTCTCGAACGAGTTCCCGGCTTTGTCATCATGTGTCCGCGACATTGGCGGCCAGGCTTTCGAGGACGCTGACGAGTTGCCGCGCACGGGCCCGGCCTGAATGATCGCGCAGCACGATGGTCCGTGCGGCCCGGCCGATCGCGGCGGCCGCGCGGTCGGGCAGTTGTGTCAGCGCAGCGACCACGTCATCGGTCGTTGACGCCGTGAGAATGGCGCGTCCGTCCGGGAAGATGTCGTGGAGCCCCTGCCAGCGGTCGCTGATCACGGGCGTCCCGCAGGCGGCCGCTTCGAAGAGCCGGACACTGGGCGACCAGCCCATGCGCTTCATGTCGGCGCGGGTGACGTTCAGCGTGAAGCGTTGCGCAGAGTAGAAGGCCGGATGACGGGCAGGCGGAAGATGCTCGATCCGCTCCACGTTCTCCGGCCAGTCGATCGTGTCCGGGTACAGCGGCCCCGCGACGACGAAGCGCCAGTCGGGAAGCCGGCGCGCGGGCTCCAGGAGGAGCGCATCGAGCGCCGGCTGCCGGTCGTCGCTGTAAGTGCCGAGATAGCCGAGATCCCAGCGTTTCGCCGTGTCCGGCGCGGGCGCGTGGCGATCGGTGTCGACCGCGCAATAGAGTGCCTCGGCGCGGCGGGCTCCACGCGTGCGCTCCAGATGATCGAGTACCCTGCCACCGGAGAACGAGAAGTAGACGTCAAGGCAGGGGATCTGGCCGGGCGTCAGGTGGTCCCGCTCCCCCCGGTCGAGCGCCGCCAGGGTAACGGGCGTATCGATGTCGTAGAAGCAGAGCGGACGCACGCGGGTCAGCAGACGGGAGATAAGCCTGGCGCCTTCGGGGACGTAGGAACCGACGATCACCGCATCCGCACCGTCGATCATCGGACCGTAGCGGGCGAACATCTCGTCGAGGCTCCCGTAGAGCCCGAGGTCGCAGAACTCCGGGCAGGGCATGTCGCGGTTCTCGGCGTAGTAGGGCACGTCGCGTTCGAGGAAGAGAACCTTGTGCCCCTCCTGCGCGAGCCCCTTGACGAGCGCGCGGTAGGTGGTGGCATGGCCGTTCCCCCAGGACGAGCTGATCGACAGTCCGATGAAGACGATCTTCAGCGGTTCGCTCATTCCGCGGCCTCCGGGCGTGTCGCGTAGGCCTCGAAAACGGCATGCGCCTCCTCGGCCCGGCGGTCGTACGTGTGATCGGCCCGCACGCGGCGCAGCGCGGCGTTGCCGATGGCCGCGGCCCGCGTGCGATTCATGGTCGAGAGGATCTCCGACACGTCCTGTCCATCGCGGGCGACGAGGATCTCCTTGCCTGGCTCGAGGAAGGTCTCGATCCCGTCCCAGAAGTCGGTGACGAGACAGGCACCGGCGCCCGCGGCCTCGAAGATGCGGGTGGCGGGCGAGAATCCGGTGCGCGCCATGCTATCCCGGGCCACGTTCAGGACCATGCACGGGCTTGTGTTGAACGCGTTGTGGTCGGCGGTCGGGACGTGGCCGAGGCGCGTGACGTTGCCGGGCATCCCGACGTCCTCCCATCCGGATCCTCCGATGAGGAACCGATGCGCTGGATTGCCGGCGGCGGGAGAGAGGAAGAATTCGCGGACCCTGTCGTCGCG
>CAYTBD010000195.1:0-5308 GCA_964435755.1 uncultured Rhodobacterales bacterium | reverse complement strand
ACGCTGGGCGTCATCGCCTATGCCGTCGGCCGGATCGACTTCACCGAATATCTCGAGGTCCACTATGTCCCCGGAACGGGCGAAATCCTGATTTTCACCGCGGGCCTGATCGGCGGCGGCCTCGGCTTTCTGTGGTACAACGCGCCGCCCGCGGCCGTCTTCATGGGCGACACGGGAAGCCTGGCGCTGGGCGGCGCGCTGGGCGCCATCGCGGTCTCGACCAAGCACGAGATCGTGCTGGCCATCGTCGGCGGCCTCTTCGTGGTCGAGGCGCTGTCGGTCATCATCCAGGTCGCCTACTTCAAGCGCACCGGCAAGCGGGTGTTCCTGATGGCGCCGATTCACCACCACTTCGAGAAACAGGGCTGGGCGGAGCCGCAGATCGTGATCCGGTTCTGGATCATCTCGCTCATTCTCGCCCTGATCGGACTCGCCACTCTGAAGGTGCGCTGAGACGCGACGCATGGCGCGGGAGCATGGCAGATCCGGCGCCGCGAGACCCGTACAAGCCGCCCCTTCTCAAATGCCCCGCAAGAGGATAGCTCCTCTGCCATGGCGGGAGGCGCGACATGATTCCGGTGAAAGGCTTCGAAGGCCGAAAGGTCGGCGTTCTCGGGCTCGGGCGGTCGGGGCTCGCGGCCGCACGGGCGCTGGCAGCCGGCGGCGCGGAGGCCTTGTGCTGGGACGACAGCGGGGAGGCGCGCACGGCTGCCGAGCGCGAGGGTGTCGCGATCGCTGACCTCACGCGGCAGGGCGTCTGGCGCGACATCGCCGCGCTGATCGTGTCGCCGGGGATCCCGCATCTCTATCCCGAGCCCCATCGCGTGATCGCCTCGGCGATGGCGGCGGGGGTGCCGGTGGACAACGACGTCGGGCTCTTCTTCCGGTCTCTCGGAGGGAAGGACTGGCACAGGTTCGACACCGTGCCCCGGGTGATCGCCGTGACCGGATCGAACGGCAAGTCCACGACCTCGGCGCTGATCCACCATATCCTCGAGATTTCCGGGCGCCCGTCGCAGCTTGCCGGGAACATCGGGCGGGGCGTGCTGGATATCGACCCCCCCGGAGAGGGGGCGGTGGTCGTGCTCGAACTCTCCTCCTATCAGACGGACCTCGCGCGCGCGCTGACGCCGGACGTGGCCGTCTTCACCAATCTCACACCCGATCACCTCGACCGGCACGGCGGCATGGGCGGCTATTTCGCCGCCAAGCGGCGGCTCTTCGCGGAGGGCGGGCCGGACCGTGCCGTGATCGGAGTGGACGAGGCCGAGGGCATGTACCTCGCCAACCAGCTCTCCGAGGCGCCGGAGGACGACCGCGTGATCCGCGTGTCGGCGAAGGACAGGCTCGACGGGTTCGCGTGGTCGGTCTTCGCGCGGAAGGGGTTCCTCTCGGAATACCGGAAAGGCAAGCAGGTGGGGTCGATCGACCTGCGCGCCATCCGCGGCCTTCCGGGCGCGCACAACCATCAGAACGCCTGCGCGGCCTACGCCGCCTGCCGGGCGCTCGGCATGGCGCCGAAGGTGATCGCGGAGGCCTTCGAGTCCTTCGAGGGGCTGCCGCACAGAAGCCAGGTGGTGGGCGAAAAGGACGGGGTTCTCTTCGTCAACGACTCCAAGGCCACGAACCTCGACAGCGCGGCGCACGCTCTGCTGGCCTTCGACCGGATCAGGTGGATTGTCGGCGGGCAGATGAAGCACGGCGGGCTCGCGGCGCTCCGGCCGCATCTGGGGCGGGTCGCGAAAGCCTACGTGATCGGGCGGCAGGCGCGCGAGACGGCGCTGGAGATCTCCGATATCCCGCACGAGGTTTGCGAGACGATGGCCGTCGCCGTGGCGCGTGCGGCCGATGAGGCGAAGGCGGGAGAGGTCGTGCTGCTTGCTCCGGCAGGCGCGAGCTTCGACCAGTACGACAATTTCGAGAGACGGGGCGACGATTTCACGGCCGAGGTGCGAAAGCGCCTCTGAAGGAGATCAGGACGCCTTGAGGAGCTGTCGGATCACCGGTTGCTTGTGCGGCTTCTTCTGGAGGCTGTCGAGGAGGCGGGTGAGGCTTTCCTCGTTCACGGCCTTTGCCGCGCCCTTTGCGGAGAACCAGTGCCGCTTGCGCTGGCGCCGCTCCTTCCAGTCGCGCTTCAGCTTCTCGACGATCATCGGATAGACATGCACCCGGCAGGGCACGTGCGATCCGTCGTCGAGGATCTTGTCGTACTCGTAGTCGCCGATGTGCTCGCGCGAGATGTAGCCTTTCACGCCCGCTTCCTCCAGCGCCTCGATCTCCGCTGCGCGCCAGGGTTTCGCGCCGTCCATGATCCAGCCCTTGGGAAGCACCCAGCGGCCGGTGTCCCGCGAGGTCACGAGCAGGATGCGCAAATCGCCATCCTTCGTCCATTTCATCGGGATCGCCGCGACCTGTTCGCCGAGGTTCGCCATCTTCTGCTCACTTTCCGGCACCTTTCTCGGGTAGTGCTTGGTTAGATGATACAGGTTAGTTGACGGAAGGTAAAACGCGATTGTGTCCGGCGTATGTCGTCTGCAGGAGGAGGCCTCTCGAGATCGGCAGTCCGACAGTGGACCGTATGGTCTCCGAGGACGGTCGTCACGGTTGCCGGGACCTGGACAGTTCCCCGTCGTCACAAAGACAGTTGATTGAGCGGGATCCGGTCGATTGCCGCAGCGCGGGGCCGCATGCGCCGCGCAACGGCGGGAGGCGATGACCGCATCATCCGGCGCGGCGCGCGGCTATGCGATCCGCTCGTCAAGGCATGAGCCGAGGGATCGGCCGGAAGTGCCGTGATCCCGGACATTTGGACGTCGGCGGCCCCGGCGGCAGGCTCGCAAGGGCGGTCGGCGTTTGACACCTCGCGCAGCGGACCGACCGGCCGCGGGACGGCACCGACTCCGCGAATTCGCTTGGGCATGGATCACGGGCCTGTCCAAGCGCCCTCGTCCCGACTAGTCTGGGGCCGCGCGATCAAGACGAGTTTCTCTGGGGGGCACCGTGTCCGACATCAGGGTGAGCGGCACCGGGCCGGCGGCGCCAAGACGGCGCGTGATCCGGCTTGCCCGCGAGATCGGCACCCTCATCGCCGGCGCGGGGCTGGCGTCCGGGGACCGGCTGCCGAGCCAGGCCGCGCTCGCCCGCCGCTTCGGCGCGACGAAGGGCACGATCCGCGACGCTCTGGAGGTTCTCGTGGACGCGGGTCTTCTGAGGCGGGAGGCGGGCGGGCACGTCGTTCGTCATCCCGATCCGGTCCGTCAGGCGCGCGCGGCGCTTGCCGTCCATTTCCGTCTCGGCGGACTGACGGTGAGCGACATCTACGAAATGCGCTGCCTCCTCGAACCGGACATCGCGGCGCAGCTCGCCGGGCGCCTGTCGGACGAGGTGCTTGAGGAGATCTCGCAGTTTCTGCGGAGTGACCGCACCGACGCTGCGCATGTCATCGCGCTTGGTCTTCATGTCCGTCTCGCGCGCGAGGCGCAAAATCCGCTTCTCGGCTTCCTGATCGACTTCCTCGCCGAGATCCTGGCGGACCTTCCGGAAACGGACGGGGCCGCGGCAGGCGCCGAGGAGGCCTTCAGACGCCAGACCCGCGCCTATCACCTGCGTCTTCTGGCGGCCCTCCGCAACGGCCACGCCGCCGGTGCGCGCCGGGCGATGCTCGATCATCTGGAGTCGGCGCAGCATTTCCTCGAAGCCCGCGGCTCGGGCCTGCTGTCCCGCTACGTCGCGGAATAGATCAGGCCTGCTCCGCGTGCGTCCCGGCGAGATCCGACAGGATCGGGCAATCGGGCCGGGCGTCGCCGTGACAGGCGTTGACGAGCTCGCCGAGCGTCTGGCGCATGGCCTCGAGCTGGGCGATCTTCTCCTCGATGCGGTCGAGATGCTCCACCGCCACGCGCCTGACATCGCCGCTCGCCCGGTTCTTGTCTCCCCAGAGTGCGAGCAGGGTCCGGCAATCCTCGATCGTGAAGCCGAGGGTGCGGGCGCGCCCGAGGAACGCGAGCTTGTGCATGTCGCTGTCCCGGAAGCTGCGATAGCCGTTCTCGCCCCTGAGCGGCGTCACGAGGCCGATATCCTCGTAGTAGCGGATCGTTTTCGGCGGGAGACCCGAGCGCTCCGCGACTTCTCCGATGTTCATGGTGTCACTCCGCGGGAGCTGGTTCGAGCGTGGCGGCGGGCCGCGGCGACGCCTCGGCGAGAGGCGCCGCGACCCAGCGCAGGCGCAGGGCGTTCGAAAGGACGAAGATGCTCGACAGCGCCATCGCGCCGGCGGCGAGCATCGGCGACAGGAGCGTGCCGTTCAGCGGATAGAGAACACCCGCCGCGACCGGGATGAGGAGCACGTTGTAGCCGAAGGCCCAGAACAGGTTCTGCCGGATGTTCGCCATCGTGCGGGTGCTGATGTGGAAGGCGTTGACCACGCCGCCGATGTCGCCGGAGACGAGCACGACGTCGGCGCTTTCGATCGCCACGTCCGTGCCGGTGCCGATGGCGATGCCCACGTCCGCCGCGGCAAGGGCGGGGGCATCGTTGATCCCGTCGCCGACGAAGGCGAGCTTGCCGTCGCCGCGCAGGCTTTCGAGCGCCGCCACCTTGCCGTCGGGCAGGACCTCGGCGACGACGTGGTCGATGCCGAGGTCCGATGCGATGGCCTCGGCGGTCGCGCGGCTGTCGCCGGTGATCATCGCGACCTTGAGGCCGAGCGCGTGCAGCGCCTCGACGGCCCCGGGCGTGCCGGCCTTGACCGGGTCCGCGACGCCGATGAGCGCGGCCGCGGTTCCGTCGACCGCGGCGAAGAGCGGTGTCCGGCCTTTCCGGGCGAGCGTCTCGGCCGCATCGGCGAGCGGGCCGAGATCGATGCCCTCCCGCTCGAAGAGCCGCCGCGCGCCGACGATCACGGCGTGCCCGTCAACCGAGCCGGTGACGCCGAAGCCCGTGACGGACTGGAAATTCTCCGCGTCCGGCGCCGCGATCCCCCGGGTCCGCGCCGCCCGGACGATGGCATCCGCGATCGGATGCTCGGACCGCGCCTCGAGCGCCGCGACGAGCGACAGCACCCGGTCGGGATCGTGTTCCCCGGCTATCTCGAAATCCACCATCTCGGGCCGGCCCAGGGTCAGCGTTCCCGTCTTGTCGAGCGCCACGACCCGCGCCTCGTGCAGCGTCTGGAGCGCATCGCCCTTGCGGAACAGCACGCCAAGCTCCGCCGCGCGGCCCGTTCCCACCATGATCGACGTCGGCGTCGCGAGGCCCATCGCGCAGGGGCAGGCGATGATGAGCACCGCCACCCCGGCGACGAGCGCAT
>CAYTBD010000194.1:0-5316 GCA_964435755.1 uncultured Rhodobacterales bacterium | reverse complement strand
CCAAGGGCGAGAACCCCGACGCGATCGAACGCGAAAACCTGCGTCTTCGCCACGAGGACATGCGCGACCGCGACCGCCAGCGCGCCGAGGGGCGGCTTCTCGTCGTCGGCGTCTTCTTCTTCTGTGCCTTCCTGCTGGTCGGTGCCCGGATGGGCACGCTCGCCTCGTCCGAGGTCGAGGAGCCCCGCGCGGCCGCCGGCGGAGCGTCGATCATCGCTCAGCGGGCCGACATCACCGACCGGAACGGGCGGATCCTCGCGACCAACCTGACGACGCATTCTCTTTACGCGCAGCCGCCGATCATGATCGACAAGGAGCGCGCGGCGCGAAAGCTCGCCCAGATCTTCCCCGATCTCGACGAGGCGAAGCTGCTCGAGCAGTTCACCGGAAAACGCAAGTTCCTCTGGATCAAGCGCAAGCTGTCGCCCGAGCAGAAGCAGGCGGTGCACGACATCGGGGATCCGGGTCTCCTGTTCGGCCCCCGCGAGATGCGGCTCTATCCGAACGGCAAGCTCGCCAGCCACGTTCTCGGCGGTGCGTCCTTCGGGCGCGAGGGCGTGCATTCGGCCGAGGTGATCGGGATCGCCGGCGTCGAGAAGGCCTTCGACGCGTTCCTGAGGAACCCCGAGAACGGTGGCCGGCCCCTCCGCCTCTCGCTGGATCTCAGCGTCCAGTCGGTTGTCGAGCAGGTTCTCGACGGCGGCATGAAGCTGCTCAACGCCAGGGGCGCCGCGGCGATCCTGATGGACGCGCACACCGGCGAGATCATCAGCCTCGCCTCGCTGCCCGACTTCGATCCGAACGACCGGCAGCCGCCGCCTGCCGCCGGAAACCCCGCCGACAGCCCGCTCTTCAACCGCGCGGTGCAGGGCGTCTATGAACTCGGCTCGACCTTCAAGATATTCACGGTCGCGCAGGCGATCGAGGCGGGCATGGTCAACGCGGCGACGATCATCGACACGAAGGGCCCGCTCCGCTGGGGCCGTTTCCGCATCCGCGATTTCCGCAACTACGGCCCCGAGCTTTCGGTGGAGGACGTGATCGTGAAATCCTCCAACATCGGCACCGCGCGCATTGCGGAGATGATCGGGATCGAGCGCCAGCAGGAGTTCCTGAAAAGCCTCGGGTTCTTCGACCCGACGCCGGTCGAACTCGTCGAGGCTCCCGGTGCCAGGCCCCTCCTGCCGCCGAAGTGGTCGGAGATTTCGATGATGACGATCTCCTACGGTCACGGCTTGTCGGCAAGCCCGCTGCACCTCGCGACCGGCTACGCCTCGCTCCTCAACGGCGGGGTCAGGGTGACGCCGACGCTCGTCAAGCGCGAGGGCGTCGAGATGGGCGAGCCGGTGGTCTCCCCGCGCACATCCGCCATCGCCCGGACCATGCTGAGGAAGGCGGTCACGGATGGAACCGCCTCCTTCGGCGACGTGCACGGGTATGCGGTGGCCGGGAAGACCGGCACCGCCGACAAGCCGAATCCGCAGGGCGGGTACTACGAGGACAAGGTGATCGCGACCTTCGCCAGTATCTTCCCGGCGGATGATCCGAAATACGTGCTCGTCGTGACGCTGGACGAACCGGTCGAGACGTCGGGCGAGGAGCCGCGGCGAACCGCCGGCTGGACCGCCGTTCCGGTGGCTGCCGAGGTGATCCGCCGCGTGGCGCCGCTGATGGGGCTCGCACCCTCCATTGAACAGGGGTCGCTCGTTGGAGTATCACTCACCGCAAACTAGAAGACGGGTTGGGGCGAGCATGGGAACCCGGGCGAAGGAAAAGACACTGGCCGAACTCGGGCTGGCCGCTCCGGGTCACGGCGAGGTGCGCGTGACGGGCCTCGCCGTCGACAGCCGTCTGGTGAAGGACGGCTCGCTCTTCGCGGCGCTGCCGGGCAGCCGGGTTCATGGCGGAGAATTCATCCGGTCTGCGATTCGCATGGGCGCGGGCGCGGTCCTGACCGACCGCGAGGGGGTCCGGATCGCGGCGGACGCCATCGCGGACAGCGCGATTCCCGTCGTCGTCGCCGAGGACCCGCGCCAGGCGCTCGCCTATGCCGCGGCGCTCTGGTTCGGCGCGCAGCCCGAAACGGTCGTCGCCGTCACGGGCACGAACGGCAAGACATCCGTCGCGACCTTCACGCGGCAGCTCTGGCAGGCGATGGGGGAGCCTGCGGTCAACGTCGGCACGACCGGGATCGAGGGCGACCATTCGATCCCGCTCGCCCATACGACGCCCGAGCCGATCACATTGCAGAGGGCGCTGGCCGAGGTGGCGGAAGCCGGGATCGGGCACGCGGCGATGGAAGCGTCCTCGCACGGGCTCGATCAGCGGCGCCTCGATGGCGTCGCTCTCAAGGCGGCCGGGTTCACCAACTTCAGCCAGGATCACCTCGACTACCACAAGACGATGGAGGCCTATTTTGCGGCCAAGGCGGCGCTTTTCGAGCGCCTGCTGCCCGAGGACGCCACCGCCGTCGTCAATGTCGACGATCCGAAAGGACCCGAGATCGTGCGCATCGCCGAAGAGCGCGGCTGCGATCTCCTGACGGTCGGAACCGGCGAGGCCGCGGCGCTCCGAATCGTCGACCAGCGGTTCGATGCCACGGGTCAGGATCTCCGGTTCTCCTGGAACGGGGTGGCCCGGCAGGTGCGGCTCGATCTGATCGGGGGGTTTCAGGCGGGCAACGCGCTCGTCGCCGCGGGCCTCTGCATCGCATCGGGGTCGGAGCCCGCCGCCGTGTTCGACGCGCTCCCGCACCTCGCCACGGTGCGCGGGCGCATGCAGCTCGCCGCCACGCGGGCCAACGGATCGGCGGTCTTCGTCGACTACGCCCACACGCCGGAAGCGCTCCGAACCGCGATCGCCGCGCTGCGTCCCCATGTCATGGGCAAGCTCGTCGTCGTCTTCGGCGCCGGCGGCGATCGCGACACCGGAAAACGCGCCAGGATGGGCGCCGCGGTGGCCGATCTTGCGGACGCCGCGATCGTCACCGACGACAATCCCCGGAGCGAAGACCCGGCCGGGATCCGGGCGATGGTGCTGGAGGGCTGCCCCGACGCGGTCGAGGTCGGCGACCGGGCCGAGGCGATCCTGCGCGGTGTCGACGCGCTCGAGCCCGGCGACGCGCTCCTGATTGCCGGCAAGGGGCACGAGACGGGCCAGACGGTGGGCGACACGATCTATCCCTTCGACGATGCCGAGCAGGCGAGCGTCGCGGTGTCCGCCCTCGACGGACGATTCGCGTGAGCGCGCTCTGGACAGCGGCCGAAGCCGCTGCCGCCACTGGCGGCGAGGCGCGCGGCGACTGGTCGGCGACAGGCGTGTCGATCGACACCCGATCGATCGGGGCCGGCGATCTCTTCGTCGCGTTGAAGGACCAGCGGGACGGGCACGATTTCGTGGCGGCTGCCTTGGAAAAGGGCGCCGCGGCCGCGATGGTCAGTCGGATCCCCGACGGCGTTCGCGCGGATGCGCCGCTTCTGATCGTCGATGATGTCCTGGCGGCGCTCGGCGCACTGGGCGGTGCCGGGCGGGCGCGGAGCCGGGCGAAGGTCATCGGCGTCACCGGGTCCGTCGGCAAGACCTCGACCAAGGAGATGCTGCGCGTCGCGCTGCTCGGACAAGGCAAGGTCCATGCCGCGGAGAAGAGCTTCAACAACCACTGGGGCGTTCCGCTGACGCTCGCCCGCCTTCCTGCGGATGCGGATTACGCGGTGATCGAGATCGGAATGAACCGCCCCGGAGAAATCGCGCCGCTGTCGCGGCTCGCGCGCCCGCACGTCGCCATCGTCACGACGGTGGCGCCGGCGCATCTGGAGGCGTTCGAGAGCGTCGAGGGGATCGCCCGCGAGAAGGCGTCGATCTTCGAGGGGCTGGAGGCCGGCGGGTCTGCCGTGATAAATGGCGACATCGAATGGACGCCGCTCCTCAAGCAGGTGGCCGGACGACACGCGCGCCTGATCGTCACCTTCGGATGCGGCGCCGGGAACCACCATCGCGCGCTGGATCTGCGCTTGCACGATCACGCGACGGTCGCCACCGCACGGTTGTGGCGCACGCCCGTGGCCTACTGCGTCAAGGCGACCGGCCGGCATCTTGCCGTCAACGCCCTCGCCGTCATCGCGGCGGTGGGCGAGGCCGGTGCGGACCCGGCCCGCGCGATCGTCGCGCTGGCATCGTGGGAGCCTGTGGATGGCCGCGGTCGCCGGGAGAGCATCGTGCTCGACATCGCGGACGAGCATCTGACGTTCGACCTCATCGACGACGCCTTCAACGCCAACCCGGCCTCGATGGCCGCCGCGCTCGACGTGCTCGGCGCAGCGGTGCCGAAGGATGGCATGGGGCGGGTGTCCAAGGGCCGCCGCATCGCCATCCTTGGCGACATGCTGGAACTGGGTCCGGACGAGGCGCGGCTTCACGTGGAGATCGGCGACCATCCGGCGATGGAGCGGATCGAACTCATCCACTGTGTCGGACCGCGGATGCGCGCGCTCTGGGAGGCGCTGCCCGACCGCCGGCGAGGCCGGTGGGCCGAGACCGCCGATAAACTCGCCGCGCAGGCGCATCACCTCGTGGACGCGGGCGACGTCGTGCTGGTCAAGGGGTCCAAGGCCAGCAAGGTGAACCAGATCGTCGACGCCATCCGGAAACTGGGCCACGCGGCCCCCCGAACCGAGCGAGGGGCCCACTGAATGCTCTACTGGCTGACCGAATTCTCCGACGGCGGTGACGTCTTCAACCTGTTCCGCTACATAACGTTTCGCGCGGGCGGAGCCTTCTTCACGGCGCTCGTCTTCGGGTTCATCTTCGGGCGCCCGCTCATCAACTTCCTAAGGAAGCGCCAGACGAAGGGCCAGCCGATCCGCTCGGACGGACCCGAAGGGCACCTGTTGACGAAGACGGGAACGCCGACGATGGGGGGGCTGCTGATCCTGTCGGCCCTCATCGTCTCGACGCTTCTCTGGGCGCGGCTCGACAACGGCTACGTGTGGCTCGTGCTGTTCGTGACGGCGTCCTTCGGGCTGATCGGCTTCGCCGACGACTACGCGAAGGTGACGAAGAACACGCACGCCGGCGTGTCGGGGAAACTGCGCTTCGGCACCGGGCTCCTGATCTCGGCGGTGGCCGGGTACTGGGCCGCGATTCTCCATCCCGGAGATCTGAGCTTCCAGCTTGCGCTGCCGTTCTTCAAGGATCTCCTCGTCAATCTCGGTTTCGTCTTCGTCCCCTTCGCGATGATCGTGATCGTCGGCGCGGCGAATGCCGTGAACCTGACCGACGGGCTCGACGGGCTTGCCATCATGCCGGTGATGATCGCGG
>CAYTBD010000193.1:0-5328 GCA_964435755.1 uncultured Rhodobacterales bacterium | reverse complement strand
CCTGAAAATGCTTGCCAGATGTATACGCGGAACCGTCGGTTGCGGGCTGCTAACGCCATCTCAATACACGGGCTTTTAATGTCTCAAACTTGAGATCTTACGGTCGTTTAGGGAGATTCGGGGACGATGCCGGAAACGATCTTGCGAGAGGCGCGATGATCAGCTGGGATCGTGTTCGGGAATTGAGGGAAGAAGTCGGTGAAGCGGATTTCTCGGAGATCGTCGCGCTGTTCCTGAGCGAGACGGAGGAGGCGCTCGCGCGGCTCGGATCAGCCACCGATCCCGACGAGGCGGAGGCGATTCTTCATTCGCTGAAGGGAAGCGCACTGAACCTCGGCTTCGGGGACATGAGCGAGCTCTGCCGCGCGGGCAAGGGACGGGCGGCCGCCATGCATGGCTGTGCTGAAGATCATGCCAAGCTCGTCGAGACCTACGAGGCGTCGAAGGCGCGGCTGCTTTCGGCAACCTGGAATCCTTAAAGCTTGGTCGGCCCTTCGGTTCTTCTTCACCCTGTCTCCTCCGCGAACGCCTGGAGGCGTCACGCGGCTTCGACGAGCGGTAGCGCCGGGATCATCCTGCGGGCGGCGGCGGATCGCTGACCTTCGTCGGATTGCACCACAGCTTTCGACGCGCGGCGCACAGCTTTCATGCCAAGACTTGCCTTCCACGATCTCGGCGATTTTACGCCGGAGGGCCTTTCCCCGCCTTCCGCGTTTACATAGGATATCGAAGCAACCACATTTGCGCGCCGGTCCGCACAAGACGACCCGGAACGGGCGGGGGACGGCACCGCGAGGCAGTGACAGTCGGAGGCCGAGATCCAGATGAAATCCACCACGTTTTCAGCAGTCCTGTGCGCTGCGCTTCTGTTGACGACGCCTGGCGTCGCGCAAGAGGAATCCAGCAACAGGGTGGCCGCCCAGACGGACTGGTCGGTCTTCGTCGAGAGCGACCCACAGGAATGCTGGGGCGTCTCCGCTCCGAAGGAGACGGTCAACACGAGAGACGGGCGCGTCGTCTCGGTCCGCCGCGGCGATATCCTGCTCTTCGTCAGCTATCGACCGGCCGCCGACGTCGACGGCGAGATCTCCTTCACGGGTGGCTATCCGTTCGCCGACGGGTCGACGGTATCGCTCGAAATCGGAGATGAATCCTTCGAACTCTTCACGGACGGCGAATGGGCCTGGCCCGCCAGTGCCGGCGACGACGCGCGGATCATGGCCGCGATGAAGCGGGGCGTGAACGCCATACTGTCCGCACGGTCGTCGCGCGGAACGAACACCAAGGATACGTTCTCCCTCCTCGGGTTCACGGCCGCCGCCGAGGAAGCCCAGCGCCGCTGCGCCGGGTAGCCGGACGATATAGCAAGGCCCCCGCGCCTCCGTCGGGCGCCGTGGGCCTCCTTTATTCGCTTGGCGGAATCCTATATGTCTCCCGTCTTAACCACGAAAGACGACGCGCATGACCGCCACAGCCCCGATCACGCAGGACGTGCTGACGATCCGCCGGAAGGTTCCGGACGGGCCTGCGAACCTCGTCGGGCTGACCCGGGAACAGCTTCGCGACGCTCTTCTCGCCGCGGGCACGCCCGAAAAGCAGGTCAGGATGCGGGTGAACCAGATCTGGCAATGGATCTATTTCTGGGGGGTCCGCGAGTTTGCGGCGATGACCAACCTGTCCAAGGACTATCGTGCACTCCTGTCCGAGCGTTTCGTGATCGACCTGCCGGAGATCGTGTCGAAGACCGTGTCGGCGGATGGCACGCGCAAGTATCTCGTCCGAATCGCCGGGGGTCACGAGATCGAGACCGTCTACATCCCCGAGGAAGATCGCGGCACGCTCTGCATCTCGAGTCAGGTCGGCTGCACTCTGACCTGCTCGTTCTGCCACACAGGCACGCAGCGGCTTGTGCGCAATCTGACCGCCGCGGAGATCGTGGGTCAGATCATGCTTGCCCGCGATGATCTCGGTGAATGGCCGAAGCAGGGTGAGGGCATGGGGGAGCGTCCGAGGCTCTTGTCCAACATCGTGCTGATGGGCATGGGAGAGCCGCTCTACAATTTCGACGCTGTCCGCGACGCAATGAGGATCGCGATGGATGGTGAGGGAATCAGTCTCTCGCGCCGCCGGATCACGCTTTCGACCTCTGGTGTCGTGCCCGAGATCGCCCGGACCGCCGAGGAAATCGGCTGCCTTCTTGCCGTGTCGTTCCACGCGACGACGGACGAGGTGCGCGACCGGCTGGTGCCGATCAACAAGAAATGGAACATCTCGACCCTGCTCGATGCGCTGCGGGAGTACCCGAGACTTTCCAATTCGGAGCGGATTACCTTCGAGTATGTGATGCTGAAGGGGGTGAACGACAGCGATGAAGATGCGCGCCGGCTGGTGAAACTCATTCAGGGCATTCCCGCGAAGATCAACCTGATCCCGTTCAACGAGTGGCCGGGTGCGCCCTACGAGCGGTCCGGTTGGGATCGGATCGAGGCCTTCGCCGACATCGTCTACAAGGCCGGCTATGCCTCGCCGATCCGGACGCCGCGGGGTGAGGACATCATGGCCGCGTGCGGACAGCTGAAGTCGGCCACCGAGCGCGTCCGCAAATCCCGGAAAACTGCCGCGGCAGAGGCTGGCAACGGCTAACGGCGGGCGGTGATCGCCGGTTCCGCGCGCGCCGGATCGTAGAGCAGAAGCGCGCCCGTCCCGTCGATTTCGAGCCGTTCGACTGCTGCCAGTGCGGCGAAGTAGCGCCGCTCCTGGTCCATGATTGTCTCGGGGCACATCATTCTGCTCGCCGCGATGGGCCCGACGGAAACACCGTCCTCCGCGATCTCTAACGAGGTTGCATAACGATTGCAGGAGGCCTGCCCGCCCAGCGTCCCGTCCGTGCCGAACACAAGCGTCACGCGGGAAGAGTCGATGATCCCCTCACCGTCCAGGTCCTGGACCATCCACTCCGCACCGGCGAGCACGTCCAGCGTGTCCCCGCCGCAGCCGGTAAGCCGCCTGTCGCCTAGCCGGACTGTGACGCTCTCGGGATGGGGCATGCCCGTCTGGTCGTCCCGGCAGGCGCGCGGAGCCAGGCGCAGCCCGAGATCCAGCGCCGGGATCTCATAGACGAACGCGCCATCGTCGAAGCCGGATTTCGGCAACGCAGCCTCGACCGTTCGCCCTTCGCTGCCGGGAATGGACAGCCTCATCAGCCCGTCATCGACGGTCAGTGTCCAATCCGGCTCGTGCCCGCGTGCGATGTAGGACTTCGGAGCCTCGGGCGGAACGATCGCGCATTCGGGCAGTCCCTCGCCACCGATCGAGACCAGAGCTCTGTTGCGGCGGCTCCAGACCCATGTTCCGGGATCCTCCGGTGCTTCGAACCGTGCGCCCGCGGCGGCAGGCACCTGTACCAGCACCCTGCGCTCGCCATCGATGTCGATCACTGCGTTCGGCCCGTGGAATCCCACCCGCAGCTCGCGCTGCCCGCAGCGCAGCGTACTGGCGAATCCCATCGGCACGAAGCGCCGCAGGACGATCTCGCCCAAGGAAACAGGCTCTGTTCCGGCGGGAACAGCGACATCTGCGATGAACCACATCGGTTGTCCTTCGACGACGATCGCCGCGCGCAGGTCGGCAACGGAGCCTTCCGGAATGCCAAGCGCGAAAGGCAGCGGCACCTGCGAACCGCGCGTCGCGAGGGTCGCCTCGCCCAAGAGGCGCCCACGAGCGTCCCTCGCCTCGATCACCACAAGCGCGTCCGCCGGAAGCGCCATGCGCTCCCGATACGTGAGACTGCCGTCGAGCATCCTTATGCCGTCCTGCGCCGCCAGAGGGCTCGCGAGCCCGAGGCAAGCAAGTGCCACGGCGACAACGCGCCCCAATCCCCCAACGAACCTCATCCCGGTTCCCGCTTTTCGTCGTCCCCAAAGATACTTAGCGTGAATCCGACGGCAAATCACGTATCTATCGTCCAGGGACGAATTCCCGCTTCGTTCCGGCCTCCGGCCAGTTGTCGATCAGGTCGACCGCCTCTTCCGCCGTCTCCACGAAGCGGAACAGTTCCAGATCCTCGTCGGCGATGGTCCCGGCCTCGGCCAGGGCTTCCCAATTCACGATCCGCCGCCAGAACTCTTCGCCGAAAAGAAGGATCGGCACCCGCTGCATGCGTCCGGTCTGGATCAGCGTAAGGCTCTCGAACAACTCGTCCAGCGTTCCGAAGCCGCCCGGAAAGACGACGACTGCCCGAGCCCGCATCAGGAAATGCATCTTCCGGATGCCGAAGTAGTGGAAGTTGAAGCAGAGATCCGGCGTGACGTAATCGTTCGGCTGCTGCTCGTGCGGCAGCACGATGTTCAGGCCGATCGAGACCCCGCCGGCTTCGGACGCGCCGCGATTGCCGGCCTCCATGACGCCCGGACCGCCGCCGGTGACAATCACGTCGCGGCGGTGCCCGGACTCGATCGATCGCTCGGTCATCAGCCGCGCGAACCGGCGCGCCTCCTCGTAGTGCTGCGAGAGGTCCGCCAGCGTCCTGGTCCGCGCCCGGTCCTTGTGAGCGGGCTCCGGGATTCGCGCGCCTCCGAAAAGAACCACGGTGGATTCAACCCCGTACTCGGTCAGCAGAAGTTCGGGCTTGAGTAGTTCCAGCTGCAGGCGGACGGGGCGCAACTCGTCCCGGTAGAGAAAGTCCGGGTCCGCGAATGCCAGCCGATAGGCGGACGAGCGTCCCTGCGGCGTATCCGGGACGGTGCGCGCGGACTCCGCGTCCTGATGTGCGTCCCGGAACGTCCGTCTCTGTTCGTCCTGCATGTCTCTCCTCAAGGGCCGATTGCGTGCGCGGTTCTCCCGCTCTATAGGCTCGACATTCACTAAACCAGACACGAATTGGAGCCCTTCGCATGGACAACGCCCAACTCGAAGCCGCGATAGAGGCCGCGTGGGACGTGCGCGACACGATCACGCCCGCCACGAAAGGCGACACGAGAAACGCCATCGAAGCGACGTTGTCGGCGCTCGATTCCGGGAAGCTTCGGGTCGCCGAACGAGATGCGGATGGCGCATGGCATGTGAACCAGTGGGCGAAGAAGGCAGTGCTTCTCGGGTTCCGTCTGAAGGACATGGCGCAGCAATCCGGCGGTCCGCAAGGCGGATCCTGGTGGGACAAGGTCGACAGCAAGTTCGCCGGCTGGGGAGATTCAGAATGGAAGGACGCCGGCTTCCGCGCGGTGCCGAACTGTATCGTCCGCCGCTCGGCCTACATCGCGCCGGGGGTGGTGCTGATGCCGTCCTTCGTCAACCTCGGCGCCCATGTTGGCGAAGGAACCATGGTCGACA
>CAYTBD010000192.1:0-5348 GCA_964435755.1 uncultured Rhodobacterales bacterium | reverse complement strand
CTGGATTCGGTTTGGGAACGTTCTGAGTCAAGCGCGAAGTTCTGTTGCGCCTCTGTGAACGCCGTTGCTAGCTTGAACCTGCGATTCATATCGTCTTGGGGGGACATGGGACGATCGCGAACCTGGGCCTTGGCCAGAGAGGACACTGCGTTGTCTTTCGGCTGCGGTTTTTGTGTGTTTTCCGGGGAGCGACCGTTCGACGTCTGACACGTGCCGCCTGGGGATACAGAGGCACAGATGACACCGCAGGAGGGACGCCGGCATCTGCAACCGGCGCCGCCTGTCATGTCCGCCGATCCGCGAGCTTTCGCGGAGGGACCGGGAGGTTGTGCGCATCCGCGTGCGATGGCCCCGCTTCTTCCGCGAAGGTCACTGGTCGGTAGTCCGGAAGTGGGCCCGTGCGCTGGGTAGTTGCGCGCGCGGAACGATTCCGTCTTCCCCCTCGACAGGATGGACGCCGTCCGGTGCCTCCACGGCCCGGCGTGGTCGGGCGCGAGCCCGTTCTTGATAAGAAACGGTAGGTCGAGGGGACATGACAAACGAGCTTTGGGGCCAGATCAGGGAAGAGCTCCTGACGACGGTGGGCAGGAACAACTACGTCAACTGGATCGAACCTCTGGAGTTCTCGGACCTGAAGGACGGTGTCGCCACCTTCTTCGTGCCGACGCATTTCATGGGAAACTGGGTGTCGCGGAACTTCGGCGACCATATCCACCAAGTGCTTCTCAAGGCGAACCAGAAGGTCAGCCGCGTGGCGTTCGCCGTCGCGTCCGAACGCCCGATCAAGGTCAAGGTCGCTGCCGCGGCGACGACGGATACCCCGGTCGCGCCGGCGCCCACCGCGTCGCCGGGCACGCGCCCCAGGGAGGCCGCGCTGTCTCCGAGAGACGACAGTGATCTTCCCGGTGCGCCGCTCGACCCGCGATTCACGTTCGACAGCTTCGTCGTCGGAAAGCCGAACGAACTCGCTCACGCAGCCGCGCGCCGCGTCGCCGGGGGCGGGACGGTGACGTTCAACCCGCTCTTCCTCTATGGCGGCGTGGGCCTCGGCAAGACCCACCTCATGCACGCGATCGCCTGGCAGCTCCAGAACCAGAGCGCGGACCTCAAGGTCGTCTACCTGTCTGCCGAGCAATTCATGTACCGCTTCGTGCAGGCGCTGCGCGACAAGGACATGATGACCTTCAAGCAGCTCTTCCGGTCGGTCGACGTGCTGATGGTCGACGATGTCCAGTTCATCGCCGGGAAGGATGCGACGCAGGAAGAATTCTTCCACACCTTCAACGCGCTCGTCGACCAGAACAAGCAGATCGTCATCTCCGCGGATCGCGCGCCCACCGAGATTTCCGGGATCGAGGACCGGATCGCGAGCCGGATGCAATCCGGCCTCGTGGTGGATCTCCACCCGACGAACTACGAACTCCGGCTGGGCATTCTCCAGCAGAAGGCGGAATACTACGCAACCCAGTTCCGCGATCTGAAGGTCGCCGACGGCGTGCTTGAATTCATCGCGCACCGGATCTCGACAAACGTGCGGGTTCTCGAAGGCGCACTCATGCGGCTTTTCGCCTTCGGCTCGCTCGTGGGGCGGGAGGTCAATCTGGAACTGGCGCAGGAATGTCTGGCGGACATCCTCCGCTCGTCCGAGCGCAAGGTCACGATCGAGGAGATCCAGCGCAAGGTGGCGGAGCACTACAACATCCGCCTGAGCGACCTCATCGGCCCCAAGAGGTTCCGCGCCCTCGCGCGCCCCCGACAGGTGGCGATGTACCTCTCCAAGCAACTCACGACCCGCAGCCTTCCCGAGATCGGGCGGCGGTTCGGCAACCGGGATCACACGACCGTCATGCACGGTGTGCGCCGGATCGAGGAACTGAAGGAAAAGGACAGCCAGATCGCGGAAGACCTTGAACTTCTCCGCCGCTCGCTCGAGGCCTGAGACCGACCGCAGGATCGTGATCCCCGGAGGCTCCGGGAACATTCTCTCCGTACGTTTGTTCGCCGCCTAGCTGGCGACACGCCAGCCCCTTGGGTTGAACAGTATAGAGAGAAGACGGATGGCCTTCAGAACAGCAACCGCGACGGCAGTCGCGCTCACCGCACTCGGGTCCGGTCCGGTCCTGGCACAAAACGTCTTCACCGGCGTCGAGGATGTCGAAGAGCGGATCGAAGACATTCAGGAAGAAACCGCGGAGGACCTCGCCGCCGAGGACCGGGACCGCTTCCGGTTCGGCGTTCAGCAGGGGTGGTCGGGGAGCTTTTCGCTATCCGCCGACGCCACGACGGGCAACACCGAGACGCTCGACGTGACGGCCGCGGGCCGTCTGACATACGGTGCCGGACGCTTCACGAACTTCGTCGGTTTCGGCGTGGTCTACGGCGAGAGCGATGATGATCAGGACGAGGGCGAAGCCTTCGTCACCTACGACGGCATCTACGACTTCGGAAACCGCTTCTACGTCTTCGGAACGGGACGTTACGAATACGACGACTTCGGCACCTTCGAGCACGACGCGTTCGTCGGCGCAGGCCCCGGCTACCGCGTCTTCGTCGAAGAGAACCTGACGTGGCGCGTGCAGGCGGGCCCCGGTATCCGCTATCTCGAGGATCAGGCCGGGAACGACACCACCGAGGCCGCAGGCATCCTGTCATCGCGGTTCTATTACGCGTTCAACGACATGACATACCTGACGAACGACACCGACATGATCGGGTCCGAGGAGTCGGTACAGATTTCCAACGACCTCGGCGTCAATTTCCGCATGACGGATACGCTGTCGACGCGCGTGAGCCTGAACACCGACTGGACAGACGATCCCGCACCGGGGTTCGACGAGTTCGACAACTCGATCGGTCTGGCCGTGGTCTACAACTTCTGAGAAACACAGGACGGACCGGGCTCTGGTCCGTCCCCCTGTCTGAATTCTGCAACGCGGCGGACTCCCCTCTCCGCATTCCCAAGTCCTTTCTCTAAAACCATTTGCACTTCCTTGTTGCCTTTGTAGTCTCTCGGTCCCGGAGACAGGCGGAGCGAGGGCATGAAACTGAGCATCGAACGCGGCGCGCTTCTGAGGGCGGTCGCTCAGGCGCAGTCGGTCGTCGAACGTCGCAACACGATTCCAATTCTCGCGAACGTGCTCATAGAGGCGGAAGGCGATACCGTGTCGTTCCGCGCTACCGATCTCGACATCGAGGTCGTCGACAAGGCCCCGGCCAAGATCGACCGGGCCGGGGCGACAACTGTCTCGGCCGTCACCTTCCACGAGATCGTCCGCAAGCTGCCCGACGGGGCGCTGGTGACCCTCACCGACGATGGCGCCTCGGGCCGCCTCACGGTTGAGGCGGGGCGGTCGCACTTCTCTCTCGCGACCCTGCCCAGGGAAGACTTTCCGATCATGGCCTCGGCCGAGTATACCGCCAACTTCTCGGCGCCCGCCGCGGTGCTTCGGCGGCTCTTCGACAAGTCGAAATTCGCGATCTCGACCGAGGAGACCAGGTACTACCTGAACGGGGTGTACATGCATGTCGCCGACCGGGACGGGGCACAGGTGCTGCGGTGCGTGGCGACCGACGGGCACCGGCTCGCGCGGATCGATGCCGACCTTCCCGACGGGGCCGAGACGATGCCGGGCGTCATCGTTCCCCGCAAGACGGTCGGGGAACTGAGGAAGCTCCTGGAAGACGACGATACGGTGATCGCCGTCTCCGTGTCCGAGACGAAGGTGCGGTTCGCGACACCGGAGATCACGCTGACATCCAAGGTCATCGACGGAACCTTCCCCGACTACACCCGGGTGATCCCGGCCGGAAACACGCGCAAGCTCGAGGTCGACGCCTCGGAGTTCGCGCGGGCGGTCGACCGGGTGGCGACGGTCTCGTCGGAGAGATCCCGCGCCGTGAAAATGGCGCTGAGCGAAGACCGGCTGATGCTTTCGGTGAATGCGCCCGACAGCGGCGCCGCCGAAGAGGAGCTCGCGGTCGCCTATGGCGACGAACCGCTCGAGATCGGCTTCAATGCGAAATACCTTCTCGAGATCGCGAGCCAGGTGGATCGCGAAAATGCGGTCTTCCTTTTCAACTCCTCGGGCGATCCGACTCTCATGCGGGAAGGCAATGACCAGACCGCGGTCTATGTCGTGATGCCGATGCGGGTTTGAAGACAGGGACTCGGCGGCATCCGGACGGCGGCGGACCCGCTTCCGGCTGAAAGAAGATACGGTCATGTCCGACCTCCGGCTTTCGGAGCTGACGCTCTCGCATTTCCGATCGCATCGCGCGGCGCGGCTGACGCTCGACGGCCGCCCGGTTGCTCTGTTCGGCCCGAACGGCGCGGGCAAGACCAACGTTCTCGAGGCGATCTCTCTCCTCTCGCCGGGCCGCGGCCTCAGGCGGGCGCAGGTCGAGGAGCTTGCGCGGAAGCCCGAGGCCCTCGGCTGGAAGGTGGCCGGCGTGCTCCACTCGCTCGGCTACGCGCACGAGGTCGCGACCTGGGCTGAATCCGGCCAGTCCCGGCAGGTGCGGATCGACGGCAAGCAAGCACCTCAGGTTGCGCTCGGACGGATTGCGCGAGTGGTCTGGCTGGTGCCGTCCATGGACCGGCTCTGGATCGAAGGGGCCGAGGGGCGACGGCGGTTCCTTGACAGGCTGACGATGAGTTTCGAACCGGGACATGCCGAGGCGGTGCTCTCCTATGAAAAGGCCATGCGGGAGAGGAACCGGCTTCTCAAGGACATGGTGCGCGACGCGTACTGGTACACGGCGCTCGAGAGGCAGATGGCGGAGTCCGGCGCGACGATGCACCGGAACCGGGAGGCGGCGCTCGTGCGGCTGGCGGTGGCGCAGGCGGGAGCCGAGACGGCGTTTCCGGTTGCCGATCTGGAAATCGTCGCCGACCATGATGTCCCCGCGGGGACGGAAGCGCTTTCCGAGGCTTACGCCGAAAGCCGGCCAGCCGACCTGCGTGCCGGACGAACGCTTGTCGGCCCGCACCGCATCGATCTTCTCGGGACTTTCGCGGCGAAAGGCGTGCCGGCCTCGCAATGCTCGACCGGAGAGCAGAAGGCGCTGCTCATCTCCCTGATTCTGGCCAATTCCCGGGCGCTTGCCGAGGATTTCGGCGCACCGCCGATCGTGCTTCTGGACGAGGTGGCCGCACATCTCGACGCGGCGCGGAGGGCGGCGCTCTACGACGAGATCTGCGCGCTGGACGCGCAGGCCTGGATGACCGGCACGGGGCTCGAACTCTTCGAAGGCCTGGGTGACAGAGCGCAGGTCTTCGAGGTGTCGGAGTCGGACGGCGCATCGCAGGTCGAGGAGCGGGAATAGGCGTATGGAAACCACATCGACGG
>CAYTBD010000191.1:0-5349 GCA_964435755.1 uncultured Rhodobacterales bacterium | reverse complement strand
CTACCCGTCGATGGGCAAGATGATGGCGAAGGAGGCGGGCGCGGACGACGCGTGGATGGTCGAGGACGGCCACGTGACCGAAGGCACATCGAACAACGCCTACATCGTACAGGGCGACACGATCGTGACGCGCCACCTCGGCACCGAGATCCTGCACGGCATCACCCGCGCCGCCGTCCTCCGCTTCGCCCGCGAGGCGCAGATGACCGTCGAGGAAAGATCCTTCACCATCGACGAGGCGAAGGAGGCCGACGAGGCCTTCATCACCTCCGCGTCCGCCTTCGTGATGCCGGTCGTGTCCATCGACGGCGCGATGATCGGGAACGGCGCGCCGGGACCGGTGGCGAAACGGCTGCGCGAGATCTACCTCGACGAAAGCCGCAAGGCGGCGATCTAGAGGCGCGGCACCGTCGCGGCCTGCACGCCTCCGCGCAGATCCGTCGCGCCGGGGCGCATCGCGCGCGTGCCCTGATCCACCGACCGGAGCGACGAGCGGCCCGGCGAAAGGCCGTGACGCGGATCAGGATCCACCCGGCGTCGCCTCCATCTGTCCGCAAATATCCCGGGGGAGCCGCGCAGCGGCGGGGGCAGAGCCCCCATCACCGGTCTCGGCCCTTGCCCACGTTTTCGGCGAAAGCCTTGTCGAAGGCGGCTTTTTTGGCGCCGTCCGCCTCTGTCTGATTCTGCGCCTTCCAATCCTCGTAAGGCATGCCGTAGAAGATCTCGCGGCCCTCCTCCTTCGACATCTCCATGCCGCGCTCGTTCGCCGCTTCCTGGTACCAGCGCGAGAGACAGTTCCGGCAGAAGCCGGCGAGGTTCATCAGGTCGATGTTCTGCGCGTCCGGCCGGTCCTCCATCAGGTGCTGGCGCAGGCGGCGGAAGGCGGCGGCTTCGAGTTCGATGCGGGTCTGGTCGTCCATGGCGTCCTCCTTCACTCAGAGATTGGCGCGGCGGCGGGCCTCTTCAAGCATCGGCGCGAGCCGCGCGGCCCAGCCGTGCTGGCCGACGGGGTCGGTGATCAGGTCGTGGCGCAGTTCGATCAGCGCGTTGGGACGGCCCGGACTCAGCGCGTGCCGGTCGACGGCATCGCCCGGCAGGTGACCGGCATAGGGCTGATTCTCGCCGACGCAAAGGTCGCCCTCGGCGCGCAAGAGCTCCAGGAGCGGGCGCGAGAAGCGCTGATCCCAGTCGGCGCGGAGAATGCCGACGTGCCACGGGCGCGGTGCCCGGCTCTTGAGCCGGGGCGTGAAGCTGTGGACGGCGACGATGATCGTGTCGGGACGCCGGGCGGCAAGCTCGGCATAGGCGGCGTGATACGGGCGATAGTAGGCCTCGAGCCGCCGCTCGCGCTCGATCGCGTCGATGTGCCGGTTCCCGGGAACGATCGTGCCGTCGTAGAGCTTCATGATGAGGGTGGGGTCGTCCTCGCCGCGATTGGGGTCGATCACGAGCCGCGAGAAGCGCCCGAGGATCGCGGGGGCGCCGAGAAGATCCGCGAGGTGGCGCGTCACGCCCGCCGCGCCGACGTCGTAGGCGATGTGGCGGGACATCTCGGCCTCGGACAGTCCCAGAGAGCCGCCTCCGGTCTCGGGCGGCACGCGGTTCGAGGCATGATCGCAGGCGATGAGCCATGGGCTGTCGCGATCGGCCCCGACGATATCGAAGGGTTGGTCTGTCATGCGAAAATCAGGATATGTTCTCCGGCGTCTTTATGCGAGCCGGGCGGAAAGCGCCAGTTGTCACCCCGAGGCAATTCCGACATAACCCCAGCAGCCGACCGACAGCGCTAACAGGACCGGACGAGGCAGCATGAGACGCCTTCGCAACATCAAGATCGTCGCGACACTGGGTCCGGCATCGAGCGATTACGACACCATCCGCAAGCTCTTCGAGACCGGGGCGGACGTGTTCCGGCTCAACATGAGCCACGGCACGCACGAGGAGATCGCCGCGCGACACGCGATCATCCGGCAGGTCGAGGAGGATTCCGGTCGCCCGATCGCCATCCTCGCCGACCTTCAGGGGCCGAAACTGCGTGTGGGCGTCTTCGCCAAGGGCGAGGCGGTGCTTGAACAGGGACAGGCATTCCGCATGGATCTCGAGGAGGCCGAGGGCGACGCGACACGCGTGACCCTGCCGCACAAGGAGATCTTCGAGGCGCTCGAACCGGGCTCGCATCTTCTGGTGAACGACGGAAAGATCCGGCTCAAGGTCGAGGACTGCGGAGAGGATTTCGCCGATTGCATCGTCGAGGTGGGCGGCGTGATCTCGAACCGCAAGGGCGTCAACGTGCCCGACGTGGTGCTTCCCGTCGCCGCGCTGAGCGAGAAGGACCGGCGCGATCTCGAATTCGTCTGCGAGCTTGGCGTCGACTGGCTCGCTCTGTCCTTCGTGCAGCGCGCCGCCGACGTCACCGAGGCGCGGGAGCTTGCGCGCGGGCGCGCGGCGCTCATGTCGAAGATCGAAAAACCCGCCGCGGTGACGGCCTTCGACGACATTCTCGCGGTGTCGGACGGGGTGATGGTCGCGCGCGGCGACCTCGGCGTGGAACTTCCCGTGCAATGCGTCCCGCCGATCCAGAAGCGGCTGGTGCGCAAGTGCCGGAATGCGGCCAAGCCGGTGATCGTGGCCACGCAGATGCTCGAATCGATGATCGAGAGCCCGATGCCCACGCGCGCCGAGGTGTCGGACGTGGCGGCGGCGATCTACGAGGGCACCGACGCGGTGATGCTGTCGGCGGAATCGGCCGCCGGGCGCTACCCGATCGAGGCGGTGGCGACGATGGACGCGGTGGCGATCGAGGTCGAGAGCGACCCGACCTACCGGCAGGTCATCGAGGCGAGCCGGGGCGGCAACAAGGAGACGGTGGCCGACGGCATCGTCTCCGCCGCGCGAGAGATCGCCGAGACGACGGACATCAAGGTGATCTGCTGTTTCTCCCAGTCGGGCCGCACCGCGGCGCTCGTCGCGCGCGAGCGCCCGCGCGTACCGATCATCGCGATGACGCACCTGCGCAGCGCGGCGCGGCGGATGAGCCTGACGTGGGGGCTGCACTGCGTGATGACGGGGGAACTGGAGCGGTTCAAGCAGGCGGTCGTGAACGCCGCGCGGGCCGCCAAGGCCGACGGCTTCGCCGACGAGAGCGACCAGATCGTCGTGACCGCCGGCGTGCCGTTCAACGTGCCCGGGTCCACGAACATCCTGCGCGTGGCGCCCTGCGCCGAGCGGCTGATCTTCAAGACCGAACCCGAATAGGGTCTTGCATGGCGGGCGCGCCCCGCCTATACGCCCCACTTCGGAGCGCGGCCGGCCTTTTGGGTCATGCCGAGTCGCGCGATAACCGCCCGAAAAAGGAGACGGAAATGCCCAAGATGAAGACCAAGTCGAGCGCCAAGAAGCGCTTCAAGGTGTCCGCGACCGGAAAGGTCATCGCGGCGCAGGCCGGCAAGCGGCACGGCATGATCAAGCGGACGACGAAGTTCATCCGCCAGGCGCGTGGCACCACCACGCTTTCGGCCCCTGACGCGAAGATCGTCAAGGGCTACATGCCCTACGATCGCTGAGGAGGATCTGACACATGGCACGCGTAACGAGCGGCAAGGTCACCCACGCCCGCCACAAGAAAGTCATCAAGGCAGCGAAAGGCTATTACAGCCAGCGCAGCCGCAACTTCCGGACCGCGACCCAGGCCGTCGACAAGGCGAACCAGTACGCGACGCGCGACCGGAAGAACCGCAAGCGCAGTTTCCGCGCCCTCTGGATCCAGCGGATCAACGCCGCCGTCCGGTCGCATGACGAGGCGCTGACCTATTCGCGCTTCATCAACGGCCTGTCGCTCGCCGGGATCGAGGTGGACCGCAAGGTTCTCGCCGACCTCGCCGTGCACGAGCCCGACGCCTTCGGCGCCATCGTCGACAAGGCGAAGGCCGCGCTGGCGTAAGTCTCCCGGCGATCGGGATCCTATCTGAAGCCGCGGGCCGACGGGTCTCGCGGCTTCTTGCGTCTCGGAGTGCTGCCCGCTAGCACGACAGCGATAGAACCAAGGGGGTCCGGATGGACGATCTGAGGCACAAGTATCTCTCCGCGATCGCCGAGGCGACCGACGAGGCCACGCTCGAGGACGTGCGGCTTCAGGCCGTGGGCAAGAAGGGCGAGGTTGCGCTGCGGATGCGCGAGTTGGGCAAGATGACGCCCGAGGAGCGGCAGACGGCGGGACCGGCGCTCAATGCGCTGAAGGACGAGATCAATTCGGCGCTGGCCGCGAAGAAGGCGGCGCTGGCCGATGCGGCGCTCGACGAGCGGCTCAGGGGCGAGTGGCTCGACGTGACGCTGCCGGGGCGGCCGCGCCGGCTCGGCACGATCCATCCCGTCTCTCAGGTCACCGAAGAAGTCACGGCGATCTTCGCGGACATGGGGTTCGCGGTGGCCGAGGGCCCGCAGATCGAAAGCGACTGGTACAATTTCGACGCGCTCAACATCCCGCCCGAGCATCCCGCCCGGCAGGAGCACGACACCTTCTTCATGCACCGTGCCGAAGGCGACAACCGCCCGCCGCACGTGCTCCGCACCCATACCTCGCCGGTGCAGATCCGGGCGATGCAGGCGCAGGGCGCGCCGCTCCGCGTGATCGCGCCGGGCCGGGTCTACCGGATGGACATGGACCAGACGCACACGCCGATGTTCCACCAGGTCGAGGGGCTGGCGGTGGACCGCGACATCTCGATGGCGCAGCTCAAGTGGGTGCTCGAGGAATTCTGCCGCGCCTATTTCGAGGTGGACGAGGTCGAACTGCGCTTCCGCGCGTCGCACTTCCCGTTCACCGAGCCGTCCGCCGAGGTCGACCTGCGGTGTTCGTGGGAGGCCGGCCAGCTCAAGGTCGGCGAGGGCGACGACTGGATGGAGATCCTCGGCTCCGGCATGGTGCATCCGAAGGTGCTCGAGGCCGGGAACATCGATCCGAGCCAGTGGCAGGGCTTCGCCTTCGGCATGGGCATCGACCGGATCGCCATGCTCAAATACGGCATCCCCGACCTGCGGGCGTTCTTCGAGAGCGACCTGCGATGGCTCCGGCATTACGGGTTTTCCGCCCTCGACGTGCCGACGCTGCATGGCGGGTTGAGCAGGTAGCCGGAAGCCCGCTTCTGAAAGCCGCTGCGCTCCGGTTCACTCCCGCCCGCTCACACCCCCGGCCGGGTCATGTGCTGCGCGCGCGTGTAGCCGCGCACGTCCGCGCGTTCGCCGGGCTGCGGGGTTTCGCGGATGCCGCGCTGGTCCTCGGAGTAGGCGGGGCGGTCCTCGTGGCGGAAGGGGATGTACTTGGCCCCTGAATACTCGCGGTCGAGCGCGTCG
>CAYTBD010000190.1:0-5380 GCA_964435755.1 uncultured Rhodobacterales bacterium | reverse complement strand
CTGCCCCCTCGCGCTCCCCCGAGGATATTTGCGGACAGATGGAGGCTGTGGGGCGTGTCTCCGTCCTAAGCGGCGGACTTCCGGACCGCTTCGGCGGCCCGTTCGAGCCGCATCACCGCCTCGGCGATCTCCTCGCGGCTGATCGTGAGCGCGGGGAGCACGCGGACGACGTTGTCGGCCGCACCCACCGTGAGGACGTGCGCGCCATAGCCCGCCGCGACGAGATCGGTGTTGGGCACCCGGCATTTGAGGCCCAGCATCAGCCCCGCGCCGCGGACCTCCTCGAAGACGTCCGGGAAGGCCGCGACGAGCCCTTCTAGGCGCTGGCGCAGAAAGCCCGCCTTGCCGTTGACGTCGCCGAGGAACGCCGGGTCGGAGACGATCTCCATCACGCGGCAGCCCACCGCGCAGCCGAGCGGGTTGCCCCCGTAGGTCGACCCGTGGGTGCCCGCGGTCATCGCCGCGGCGGCCGCCTCGGTGGCGAGCACCGCGCCTATCGGGAAGCCTCCGCCGATGCCCTTGGCGACCATCATGATGTCGGGGGTCACCCCGGCCCATTCGTGCGCGAAGAGCCTGCCGGTCCGGCCCACGCCGCATTGCACCTCGTCGAGGACGAGGAGGATCCCCTTCTCGTCGCAGAGGGCGCGCAGGCCCTTCAGGCACTGGTCGGGGAGCGGACGGATGCCGCCCTCGCCCTGCACCGGCTCGATCAGGATCGCGGCGGTGGTGTCGGTGATCGCGGCATGCAACGCGTCGTGATCGCCCCACGGCACATGCACGAACCCCGGCAGGAGCGGCCCGAAGCCCTTCGTCATCTTCTCCGATCCCGCGGCCGCGATGGCGGCCGAGGACCGGCCGTGGAAGGCGCCTTCGAAGGTGACGATGTCGGTCTTTTCCGGCCGGCCCTTCTCGTGCCAGTGCTTGCGGACCATCTTGACGGCGAGTTCGCAGGCTTCCGTCCCGGAGTTCGTGAAGAACACCGTGTCGGCGAAGGTCGCCGAGACCAGCCGGTCGGCCAGTTCCTCCTGCTGGGGGATCCGGTAGAGGTTCGAGGTGTGCCAGAGCTTTCCGGCCTGCTCGGTCAGCGCCTTCACCAGCGCGGGGTGCGCGTGGCCGAGCACGTTCACCGCGATTCCGGCGGCGAGGTCGAGGTATCGCGTCCCGTCCGCCTCGATCAGCCAGGAGCCCTCGCCCCGGTCGAACGAGAGCGGCGCGCGGTTGTAGGTGGGCAGGATCGACGGGATCATCGGGGAACCTCCGGAAGATGCCCAAGACGTGCCAGCGGCACGGGGGCAAGTCAACGATGTGAAAGGAGAGTGCGCGGCGCGCGCGGGATCGGACGCTGGCTCAGCGTCGGCGTCGGCGAAGGGGGGCGACGGCTGCGATCATGGACGCCGCCTTACGCGGCGTCGCGCGAGAATGCCAGCGTTTTCTTCACGCCTTGAGACGATAGCCTGTGCGGAACCAGTGCCAGCAGAGCCCCAGCACCGCCGCCGTCGAGACGAGGCAGACGACGAGCCCCACCCAGGGCGAACTGTCCGACACCCCGATGAAGCCGTAGCGCACCCCGTCGATCAGGTAGAAAACGGGGTTGAGGTGGGTGATCGTCTGCATCAGCGGCGGCAGCCGCTCGATCGAGTAGAAGGTGCCCGACAGGAACGACAGCGGCACGATGATGAAATTGGTGATCGCCGCCATGTGGTCGAACTTCTCCGCCGCGATCGCCGCGACGATCCCGAGCCCGCCGAGGAAGGCCGACCCCAGCGCCGCGAAGACGAGCGCCCAGAGCGGATGCGCGAGCCCGTGGCCCAGCACGATCATCAGCACCACCGCGGTGAAGACCGCCACCAGCACGCCCCGCGCCACGCCTCCCGCGATGTAGCCGATCACCAGTTCGGCCGGCGACAGGGGCGGCATCAGCGTGTCGACGATGTTGCCCTGCACCTTCGAGATCATCAGCGAGGACGAGGTGTTGGCGAAGGCGTTCTGGATCACCGTCATCATCAGGAGCCCGGGTGCGAGGAACTCGATGAACGGCACGCCCATCACGTCGCCGCGGCTCGGCCCGATCGCCAGCGTGAAGACGGCGAGAAACAGCCCCGCCGTGACCAGCGGGGCGAGCAGCGTCTGCGTCCAGACCGACGCGAACCGCATCACCTCGCGCTCGATCAGGGTTCCCAGTCCGGTCCAGTTCCAGCGCCCGAAGCGGCGCGTGCCCATTCCGAAGGTGTCGCTCATGTCTCTTGTCTCCCGGACCGGCCTTGTAACTGCCGGGACCGTGACTACAATAGGGGTCTCACGGAATTCTCCAAGGCGGCCCGCCGGCGACGCGGCCGCCTTGCGCCATTGAGGAAAGCCCCATGTCCTGGACTGACGAGCGCGTCGAGCTTCTGAAGAAAATGTGGTCGGAAGGCCAGTCGGCAAGCCAGATCGCCAAGGAACTCGGCGGCGTCACCCGCAATGCGGTGATCGGCAAGGTGCACCGGCTGGGCCTGTCGAACCGCGCGGGCGCCGTGCCGGCGAAACCCGAGAAAGCCGAGCCGAAGCCCGCGCCGAAGGAGGCGCAGCCGGCGCCCGAGCCGCGCGCCGAGAAGCCGGCGCCGGCACCGGCCGCACCGCCTCCCGTGCCCGCGCGCCCCAAGATCGTGCCGGCCGGCCAGCCGCTTCCGCCGCAGCCCAGCGCCAACGAGATCAGCCCCGCGGCGCTCGCCAGCGTGCGCGAGGTCGAGAAGAAGGCCAAGCGGATCACGCTGATGGAGCTGACCGAGCGGACCTGCAAATGGCCGATCGGCGACCCGGCGACCGAGGACTTCTGGTTCTGCGGCCTCGCCGTGCAGCCGGGCAAGCCCTACTGCGAGGCGCATGTCGGCGTGGCCTTCCAGCCGATGAGCTCGCGCCGCGACCGGCGGCGCTAAGCCTCACCCCACCACGTTGAAGGCCGGGCCGTAGGGATATCCGGTGATGTTCTCGGCCCCCTCCTCCGTCACGATCAGGATGTCGTGCTCGCGGTAGCCGCCGGCCCCCGGCCGCCCCTCGGGGATCGTCAGCATCGGCTCCATCGAGATCACCATGCCGGGCTCCAGCACGGTGTCGATGTCCTCGCGCAACTCCAGACCCGCTTCGCGCCCGTAGTAGTGGCTGAGGATGCCGAAGGAATGCCCGTAGCCGAAGGTCCGGTACCGCAGGAGGTCGCGCTCCTCGAGGAACGCGTTGATCTCGGCCGTCACCCCGGCGCAGCTCACCCCCGGCTTCAGACGGCTCATCCCGAACGCGTGCGTGGCCACGTTGGCCTCCCAGATCGCCAGCGACGCGTCATCCACCTCGCCCACGAACATCGTGCGTTCCAGCGCGGTGTAGTAGCCCGAGATCATCGGGAAGGTGTTGAGGCTCAGGATGTCGCCGCGCTCCAGAACCCGCGCCGTCACCGGGTTGTGCGCCCCGTCGGTGTTGAGCCCCGACTGGACCCAGACCCAGGTGTCGCGATACTCCGCGTCCGGAAACCGCCGGGCGATCTCCCGCTCCATCGCGTCGCGCCCGGCCATCGCCACATCGATCTCGCGCGCGCCCTCGCGCACCGCGTCGCGGATCGCGTAGCCGCCCACGTCGGCCACAGCCGCGCCCGCGCGGATCAGCGCGATCTCGGCCGGCGACTTGCGCATCCGCTGGCGCATCGTCGCGGGGGCGAGGTCGACCAATGCGGACGGCGCGAGGAACGCGCGCAGCTTCTCCACCTGCGCCAGCGTCAGGTGGTCGGCCTCATGGCCGATCCGCCGCCCGGTCCCCGCGACATGCGCCACCGCGCGCCAGAAGTTGTCCCGCGCCCAGTCGGTATAGGTGATAGTGTCGCCGTGGCACCGCCGCCACGGCTGGCCCGCGTCGATGCCGGCGCTGATCGTGACGCTTTCGGTTGCGGTGACGACCAGCCCGTAGGGCCGTCCGAACGCGCAATAGAGAAAGCCCGAGTAGTAGGCGATGTTGTGCATCGAGGTCAGGACGGCGGCATCGACCCCATGCTCGGCCATCGCGGCGCGGAGCCCGGAAAGCCGGGCCTCGTACTCTTCGGACGAAAACGGCAGGGTCGCCTTCGCGCCGTTGTGGAAGCGGTACATTTCGGGGCGATCCGTCATGCGGGGGCCCTCCTCTTGCGAAAAGGTCCCGGCGTGCAGGACGGTCAGAGCCCTGTGTCGGAGCGACGCCATCGCCCGGCCCGGAGGGGAAGATGCCACGGGGCGCGGATCGCGGCAAGCGTCCGTGGATGCGCGGCCTCCGGCAGGACGCCCGGCGGGCGCTGCCCTCGTCGCGCGCACGACTGACGCTGGGAATGTCCCGCACTTCCGACCCTGATCCCGTCGCATCCGCTTCGCCCGGCACAGCGGTCACCCGAACGCCGTGACGAGATATCTCCGAGGGAGCCCAAAGCAGTCAGTGACCAGTGACGGCATCGACCGAAACTGGGGAGCGCCTTATTTGCGTCGCGATCACAGGATAGGGTGCCGACGCCGTTCATTTGGCGATCGCTTGGAATATGAATGACCACTCTTGATTACTTTACCGCCCTCGCGATGTTTCTGATCGGCATAATCGTCGGCGCGATCGTCATTTATGGTGCGCAGCTTTTTGGTGTCTCGGGGTGGATCGTCGGACCTGTTTTTTGTGGCTTGGTCCTTGCATTCATCTATTTGAACGATCGCCTCATGGGGTTTGGAATGCGCCATCTGATCAGTTTTTTTTGCCAAGCTCGAAGGAACGAAGTTATCGGACGCCAACAAGAACGAGATTGAGGGAAATCATACCAAGTACTCGGACTACTACGGGTTCCTTGCTGGTTCTGTTGTTGGGATACTGGCCAGTATATTGCTCGCGCCATCCGTTATTTTCGACTGGTTTCCATTTTAACGAAGTTTGATTGGCGTAGCCTTCACAGAGTAGACAGCCGCTTCGTCCGCACACGTTGCGATCAGGCTGACGGGCGCGGCACCGGCTGCCAAGCCGCAACATCCGGGGGGTGTGCTATCGCCACCACAAGCAAGATCGACCCCTTGCCCCTTGGTCCGAACCCGGACACCCCCTTCCCCGGAGCCGCAGGCCCCGCTATATCCCCCCGATGAGCCTCAACCCGCCCGACCTCCGCCCCGACATCGCCCATGCCCGCGTTCCGCGGGACGCCCATGCCCACGGAACGCGGGAGGCCCGCGCCCATGTCCCCGAGACCCGCCGCGAGGGACAGCCGACCATCGGCATGGTCTCGCTCGGCTGTCCCAAGGCGCTCGTCGACAGCGAGCGGATCCTGACCCGTCTGCGGGCCGAAGGCTACGCCATCAGCCCTGACTACCAGGGCGCCGACGCGGTGATCGTGAACACCTGCGGCTTTCTCGATTCA
>CAYTBD010000189.1:1554-5383 GCA_964435755.1 uncultured Rhodobacterales bacterium | reverse complement strand
GGCCATCAGCACGCCGAGCTTGAGGTCGCGCTCGGGCAGGATGAGCCGGACGGCGATATCGGCCGCGAGGACGAGCGCCGCTCCGCCCGCCGCGGAGGCGAGCAGGAGGCGCGAGGGCCGCGCACCCACGAAGGGCCGCAGGATGTGCGGCACGACGAGTCCGACGAAACCGATGGCGCCTGCCACGGCGGTCGCGGCGCCCACGGCGGCGGCGACGCCGAAGACGAGCGTCAGGCGGACCCGGGTGAGGCTCATTCCCAGCGCCTCGGCGGCGTCCTCGCCCAGCGTCAGCGCGTCGAGGGCCCGGCCCAGCGTCAGCATGAGCGCCCAGCCGACCGCCATGAAGGGCAACGCGATCCAGACGTGGGTCATCGACCGGTCGTCGAGCGAGCCCATCATCCAGAACACGATCTCCGAGGCCGCGAACGGGTTCGGCGACAGGTTGAGCGCGAGCGAGGTGAAGGCGCCGGCGAGCGCGCTGATCGCGATGCCGGCGAGGATCAGGGTCAGCGAGGATCCCCTTGGCCCGGCGAGGAAAAGGATGAGCGCCACGCCGATGGCCGCGCCCGCGAGGGCGAGGAGCGGCAGGCCGAGGGTGAAGGCGGCGGCGAGGCCGGTGTGGATCGCGATGACGGCGCCGAGGGCGGCCGAGCCCGAGACGCCGATCAGGCCCGGTTCGGCCAGCGGATTGCGGAGATAGCCCTGCATCGCCGCCCCGGCGAGGCCGAGGCTCGCGCCGACCATGATCGCGAGCAGCGCGCGCGGCAGGCGGATCTCGCGCATCACGAGGGTCAGGAGCCCGTCCTCGCGGACGAGCGCGGCAAGGCTCTGGCCCCAGGGCACGCCCGCCGGTCCGATCGCGAGCGAGGCCGCGAAGAGGAGCGGCAGGAGCGCCCCGAGCGCGAGCGGCAGGGCGCGGGTCATCCGCCCGCCTCCAGCGAGAGGCGCAGGTCGATCATCCGCTCCACCGCGTCGAGCGTCTGCGGCAGGCCGCAGACCCAGTCGGCATCGGTGATCGCCCCGGCCGCCGTGCGGGCGCGATAGGCTTCGAGCGCCGGGTGCGCGAGGATCGCCTCGGACTGCGACTGGCCGGGATAGGTCCGCGAGGTCACGACGAGGTCGGGCTCGGCCAGGATCAGGCGCTCGAGCGCGAGGCGTCCCGTGGCCGGGAGGCTCACCGCATCGGCCACGTTCCGGAACCCCGCGCGGCGGATGATCTCGTCGGCGAGCGATCCGCGACCCGAGGTCAGCCCGTTCGCCGCGTAGAGCGCGACGCGCGGCGGATCGGCGGGCACGGGCGGAAAGGCCGCGAGACGGGCCTCGAAGGCCTGCGCCATCGCCTCCCCCGCCGCGTCCCGGCCGAGAAGCCGGCCCACCTCCCGGATCTGGCGGGCGGTCTCCTCGAAAGTGTCGGCAGGCGCCAGAAGCTCGACCCGGATGCCGAGGCGGCGGAGCATCGAGACGGTTGCGGGCGTCGTCCACGTGCCGCCGAGCACGAGGTCGGGCTCGAGGAGGTAGATCTCCTCGGCGCGGCTCCGGTTCACCGGCCAGTCCCGCGCCGCCTCCGCCATCGCGGAGGATCGCGGATCGCGGGCGAGATAGGATACCGAGACGAGCTGCCCCGGCGCTGCCAGCTGCATGGCAAGCTGATCGGTGCAGAGGTTGATCGAGACGACGCGCCCGGGCGCCTCGTCCGCGGCGCACGCCGCGCCGGCGGCCCCCGCGAGGAGGGCCGCCAGGACAGCGACGGTCCTAGAAGCGCGCACGGAGCCCCGCGAAGACCGAGCGGTCCGCCGTGCCGTAGCCGGGCGCGGTCTGGTACTGCTCGTTCGTCAGGTTGTCGCCGCGAACGAAGGCGTCGACCCGGTCGGTGACCGCGTAGGTCAGACCGGCGTTCAGAACCTCGTAGTTGTCGAGATCGGGGACGCCGCCCACGATGCGGAGCGAGACATCGCCCGACATCCGGTCGGTCAGCTCCGCCTCGAGGCCGAGGACGATGTCGCGCGTGGGGGTGCGCGGCAGCGCCGTGCCGGTTGCGTCCTCGGCGTCGAGGAACGTGGCCGCGCCGTAGGTCGCGATCCGGTCGGTGACGGGGAAACGGCCCGAGACCTCGACGCCGCGGATGCGGGATTCGCCGGGGATGTTCTCGAGCGTCGAGGGCGAGCCCACGACGAAGGTCACGAGATCGTCGATGCGGGTCTCGAAGACCGTGGCCGAAAGCTCGGCCCCGTTCGCGAAGACCCGGTCGATGCCGAGTTCCAGCGTGCGGCTGGTCTCGGGGTCGAGGTCGGGATTGCCGACGAAGAAGCCGAAGTCGTCGAACAGCTCCCCGATCGACGGCGGCCGGTAGCCCGTCGCGGCGGCTCCCCGGATCACGGTGTCCTCGGCGGGGCGCCACGCGAAGGCGAGACGCCCGGTGGTGAAGCCGCCGAATTCGGAGTGCTCGTCGCGCCGGAGTGTCGCGGTCAGGTCGAGATCGGTCCCGGGTGACAAGACGGCCTCCACGAAGGCGCCCGCCGATGTGGTGCTCTGCGAGCCGCCGGGAAGCGCGGCGTAGTCCGCGCGTTCGTCGAGGTACGAAAGGCCGAAGGAGAGTTGCAGAGCCTCCGAGATCGCGCCGGTCGCCACGTAGTCCGCGGCGAGGCGGCGGGATTCGAACTCACTCGAGAACCCGCTCGAGGTCGAGACGCGGTCGGTGGTGTAGCCGCTCAGCGCGAAATCGTGCGTCCACGCCCCGGTCTGCACCTCGGCGAAGGCGCGCAGGCCCCGGGTGTCGCGGTCGGAGACGCCATCGCCGTCGGTGGGCAGGAACGGCGGGGCCGACTGGAAGTCGTCGAACTCCGACGAGCCGCTTTCGACGAAGCCGTTGAGCCCGACGGTGAGACTGTCGGAGACCGCGTATTCGCCCCCGAAGGACAGCCGCGTCCGGTCGAAGCCGTCGGCCTCGGTGTTGCCGTTGGCCTCGTCGGCGGCCGAGAAGCCGTCGGCCTGCGCATGAGAGAGCGACAGCGACAGCGACAGCGGGCCGGTGTTGCGCGTGACGGTGTAGTCCGCGCCGAGCGTCCCGAAGGAGCCGAAGGTGAGGCCCGCCGACTGGAAGGTCCCCTCCCCCAGTTCCGGCCCGCCGAGCGTCTCGATCGAGATGACGCCGCCCACGGCCGTGCCGCCGTAGAGCGCCGATTGCGAGCCCTTGAGGATCTCGATGCGGCGCAGGCCGCCGGTGGTGAGCCCGCCGAAATCCTCGAACTGGCGCGACGGCGTCGAGGGGTCGGTGACGAGGATGCCGTCGATGTAGACCGAGATGTAGCGCGTGCGCGCCCCGCGGATGCGAAGATCCGCGAAGGTTCCCGTGGGCCCGCTCTGGTCCATCGAGAGGCCGGGCAGCCGGGCGAGATAATCGGTGAGCTGGATGTCGCCCGCCGCCTGGAGTTCCTCGGCGGTGATGACGTTGATCGAGGCGCCGGCGCGTTCGCGCTCGGTCGGCGCGGCGGTGGCCGAGATCACGATCTCGTCGAGCAGGAACGCGTCCTGTGCCGCGGCCGAAACGGGCGCGAGCGCCAGCGCCGCGGCGCCGGAGAGCAATGTGGTGCGGGTCATGTCATGTCCTTCCCCCGGGGCCTTCGCCCCTAAGTCCCTGAAGTCATTGGAAGGATGACCCCTCCGCAGACGGCGATTGTCGTCACCACTACGGAAGACCGTTGCCCATGGCGCGCCCCGCACCCGGACAGGGTGATCACTCCGGCAGGTCTCCTGACTCGCGGGTCGTCACGCCGGCTGGCCTTCCCAGGACGAATGTGCCGTCCCAGTGGCATCGTCAGCCACGCTCGCC
>CAYTBD010000189.1:0-1544 GCA_964435755.1 uncultured Rhodobacterales bacterium | reverse complement strand
GGGGATCTCCCCTCACCGCATTCCCTTTTCATCGGACGGCGAACCGCCCGAACCGGAGCCCTGTCTTGGTGAACCTGACAGTCGCGCCTGTCAAGTGACCGGGTGAATTTCGCGATCCGCGCCCCGTCCGGGCGGATGCCCTCTTGCCCTGCGGGGGACCGGGCGGTACGTCCCGTGTCCGACCCGTGAGAGAGGCCAGAGCATGACCGACACCGCCACGAACCCCGACAGCTACCGCGTCACCGCCGACGAGTTGCGGCAGTTCATCGAGCGCTACGAGCGGCTCGAGGCCGAGAAGAAGGACATCGCCGAGCAGCAGAAGGAAGTGATGGCCGAAGCCAAGGGCCGCGGCTACGACACCAAGGTGATGCGCAAGGTGATCGCGCTCAGGAAGCGGGAGCCCGACGACATCGCCGAGGAAGAGGCGGTGCTCGACATGTACAAGCAAGCGCTCGGGATGTAGCGGGCCGGCGCGCCGCCGTCTGACGGCGCCCGGCCCTCAGGGCGCCACGACCGTGACCCGCGGCATCGCCGAGATCAGGCGCAGGTCCTCGTCGTAGGCGGCCGAGAGATCCTCCATCAGCCGCGCGTCCCAGCCCGGCAGATCGACCACCTCCTCGATCTCCTCGTCGCGCCCGTGGGCTTGCAGGATCGCGGCGAGCGCCCGGCGGCCGTCCCGGCTGTCGGCGACGGGGCCCGGCCCGAAGCTGTCGTCGAGCGCGGCGCGCCCCTCCGCGTCCACGATCTGCCGGGCGATGTCGAGCGCGCCGTGGAACGGCGTCCCCGGGTCCGCGCCGGTGACCGCGGCCATGATCGCGGGCCAGGCGACCGGCGTGTCCTCGTTGCACCACGCGACGATCCGGGCGTCGGGATTGGTCTCCAGGATGAGCCCGACCGTGTCCGACCACGCGAGCCGGCGCGGGTCGACGCCGTCGAGAAAGCCCGTGACGTCGAGATTTCTGGCGCGGCGGGCCCGGAACAGCGCCGGAACGAAGGTGGCCGGATCGCGCAACCCCAGCGCGAAGACGACCGGGTCGTCGGGGAAGATCTGCCGGAGCCATCCGGTCTTGAAGGCGCGGGCGTAGAGCCGCCCCTCGTCCAGCGCGCGCTCCGGCAGGCAGATGAAGCTTTCGTTGGACAGGAACAGGCGCTTCGGCCGGTCGATATCCGCGATCGCGTCGAGCAGGACCTCCCGCGCCTCGGGGCTCGCCGGCTCCCCCCGGAGCCGGTTCACGACGTCGCGCAGAACCCTGCGGTAGCGCCCCGGTCCGGGCACCACGATGCCCTGCCGCGCAAGGTCGTCGCGGTTCTTCAGCAGGGACCGGACGAGGCGGTCCCCGTCGGTGTGATGCACGCCGAGGTGGTAGACGACACGCACGGGCCGGCGCCTCCGTTCCCAATCCGGTTGACCTAGCCCGTCGCGCGCCGCCCGTCCATCCCGGACCTCCCCCTTGCGGGACCGCCTCCGAGCGACTAGACCTCTCGCGGCGCCCCTATAGCTCAGCTGGTAGAGCATCTGATTTGTAATCAGAGGGTCGGGAGTT
>CAYTBD010000188.1:0-5388 GCA_964435755.1 uncultured Rhodobacterales bacterium | reverse complement strand
TCCCAGACGCGTTGTATCGGTGAAGGTTTGCACCGATTGGCGATGGCTGCGGACCGGAAGGACCGCCACGGACCGGATCGGGTGCTCCATGTGGCACCGGCCGACCATGTCATTCTCGTTCCCGAGCCCGGCCGGCTGAACGTCGTTCGATGCCAGGAGAAGGCGCGCATTCTCCAGTCCACCGCAGGCGAGCACCGTTGCTCGAGCGAGAACAGTATGCCGGCGATGCCCCGGACTGTTCACTTCGACGCCGAAAGCCCGCCGATCGGACGCGACGAGAACCCGTGCCACGGTCGCATGAAGCCAGCAGGTGATTCGGTCCGATCGCGCGATCCGCTCGCGGTACGCCTGCCCGAGATCGGCGGGCCGGGCGTATTGCACGACCTGCGCGGCGAGAGCGCCGCCGTGGAAGGGAGAGGCTTCGATCCTTGCGCGAAGCGCTGCGTCGTCTGCCATCCCGAAGATCGAAGCGGCCTCGTCGATGTAGGGTGCAATCTCTTCGAAGGCGAGGGGCCAACCGCTCAACGGAAGCCAGTCGCGCCGCCTGAAGTCTTCGCGGTCCAGGGAGATGCAGGCGCCGGTCCACCGGGTCGTCGTGCCGCCGAAGGCGCGTGCGCGCGACGCTTCGAACGGGTAGTCGCCGCCGTCGGATGTGCCCTTGTTCAGGTCGGAATAGTCCGCGCCATCCCGAAGGCCGCCGCTTTCGACGAGGAGGACATCGAGGCCGGCGCGGGCCAGTCGTTCCGCGAGCGGCAACCCGGCGGCCCCGCTGCCCACGACACAGACGTCGGCACGTGCTTCCGTCCCGTCTTCGAGCTGCCGTGCGTCGACGAACAGTGTCCTTTCCCTTTCTTCGCGGGGGACTGGTCAGCTTCCGTGGTCCCGCTCCGGCGAGGGCCGCTTTTCGGGTGACAATCGCCGACCTCCTCTCTACGTCATCAGCCACCGCGTCGCCACTCGGGTTCGCCGGACAACCGGATCGCGCCAGCATGAGTTTACCTGTTGACTTTGATGTCGTCGTTCCCGCCCACAACGCCGAGGCGACGCTCGCGGTATGCCTCGACGCGCTGCTGAACGCCGGTGCGCCGCAAGAGCGGATACTCGTGGTCGATGACGGATCGACGGATGCCACCGGGGACATCGCCCGGCGCCGCGGGGTTCGCTTGGTCCGCAACGAGACCGCGCTCGGGCCAGCCCGCGCCAGGAATCGGGGCGTGGAGGAGGTCGGAGCCGAGGTCGTCCTGTTCGTCGACGCCGACGTGGTTCTCGCGCGGGATGCCCTCGCGCGGATCGCGCGGCACTTCGAGGGTCCTTCGGCGTCGGCCGTGATCGGGTCCTACGATGCGGCGGTGCCGGATCGGCCGCGGGTGAGCCGGTACCGGAATCTCCTTCATCATTATGTTCATCAGACGTCGCCTGGCGAGGCGGAGACGTTCTGGACAGGAATCGGCGCCGTCCGAAGGGACATGTTTCTCGACGCGGGCGGGTTCGACCAGGACTGGGAGAACATCGAGGACGTGGAGTTCGGGTTGCGCCTGCGAAAATGCGGAGGGCATATCCGTCTCGATCCGGCGATCCGGGGGACGCATCTGAAGATCTGGACGCTGACATCGTTTCTGCGCACGGACTTCCGGGGCCGTGCGATCCCTTGGGCCCGGCTGATCAGGGCCGGCCGCATCGAGGCCGGCACGCTCAATACGGCATGGTCCCACCGGATGTCCGCGCTCTCGGTTCTCGCGACGCTCGGTGGGCTCGCCGTCCTGCCGGTCTGGCCGCTGGCTGGTCCGGTGGCCGTCGCGGGCGCGGGGACATTCGTCGCGCTGAACGCGGAGTTTTTCCGGTTCGTTGGACGCACGGGTGGCGTCTCTCTCCTCGCTGTGGCGATCCCCTGCCACGCGGCGCACTACCTCTCGGCGCTCGCCGGCTACGTCGTTGGCCGCTATGCGCCCGATGCCGGTCGCGCGCGTCGCCGCGCCGCGCGCGCCTCCTGAGCATAGCCCGCAACCATCGCCGCCTGGGAAAGCGCGAGCAGGACCGACTGGCCGAGGCCGCGGATCCCGGCCTGCTTCATGGGATAGGTCACCAGTCCAGTGTAGAAGCGGGGCGGTTCGACCTTGGGCAGGAGCGATGCGCGCCGAGCCATCACATGATGGAGGTGCCGGGCGCCGCGCCCGTAGTTCGCGTGCTGGCGAAGGTATTGCCGAAACGACATCGCATGGAAATGGTCGACGACGGCGTTCGCGGCGAGTTCGAGGCCGCCGCCGCTCTCCCGCCAGCGCATGCCGAACTCACGGTCCTCGGCGGCGGCCAATCCGAAGCTCGGGTCGAAGCCGCCGATCCTCAGGAAGTCCTCGCGCAGGAGGCCGATGTTGTTCGATGTAAAGAACGGCATGCTTCCCGCTGAGGCACCGAAGTAGTCGTAGAGGTAGTCGCAGAGGCGTTGGCTGGCGCTCGCGAAACGATCCTCGGGAAGCCCGTTCTCCACATGACCGCCAACCATGACGCCCGATCGTCCCGCGTGGGTGCGAACGAGTGCGGAGAGCCAGCCGGGGCGCGGGCGGCAGTCGTCGTCGGTGAAGGCGACGAACGGCGCGCGCGCCTCCTGTACGCCCCTGTTTCGCGCGATGCCCGGGCCGGCGTTGTCCTGCCGGACACAGCGCATCAGGCCCCCGTAGGCGTCGCAGATCGGTGCGATCGGCGTGGGCGATCCGTCATCGACGACGATGACCTCGTACCGGACCCCTTCCTGTGCGGACAGTGCTTTCAGGCAGTCCCGAAGACGTTCGGGGCGATCGAAGCTGGGAACGATCACGCTCGCTTCGACCGAGTGTCCCCGGACCGGCACCCCATCAGACTCCGTCATTGATTCGTCAGCCGCATGCATCAGACTGCGGTCCATGGATCATGAATTCGACGCCAGTGTGGTCATCGTGACGGCGGACGGCCCCGAGGCTCTGGGCCGATTGCTTCAGGCGCTCGCGAAGCAGACGATCGCGCAGCGGCTGGAGATCCTCATCGCCGCGCCCGAGCGGCTCGCGACGGCGCTCTCCAACCTTCCGCGGAACGACTTCGGCGCGCTCCGCGTGATCGAGGCGGACATTTCGACCTCCGCGCGGGGACGGGCCGCGGCGATTGCCGAGGCACGGAGCCCCGTGATCATCTTCGGCGAGGACCACGCCTACCCGGTGAGCTCCGACTGGGCCGAGCGGCAAGTCGCCGCGCATGCGCGCGGCCATGCGGCCGTCGGACCTCTGGTGATCAACGGCAATCCGGCGACCGCGATAAGCTGGGCGACGCTCTTCGTGGAGTACGGCGAATGGATCGAGGCCAGGCACGCCGGCGAGGCCGAGGTCTTGCCGGGGCACAACTCCTCCTATGGTCGGGATGTGCTTCTCTCCTACGGAGACGGCCTCTCCGACATGCTCGAGGCCGAGTGGGTGCTCCATCGGGACCTTCGCAGGAGGGGGAAGACGCTCTGGCACGACCCCGAGATCGTCGTCGAGCATCTGAACTACTCGAAGCTTCCGCCGGCCATCGAACTTCAGTTCCTGGCTGGACGGATGTTCGCCGCGAGCCGCGCGCGCGAGTGGGGCCTCGTGCAACGCGCCGTCTTCGCGGGGGCGTTTCCGCTGATCGCGGTGACGCGCATGGCGCGATACGTGCGCCGACATCTCGTCGCCGGCCGTTTCAGGGACGATGCCTTCCGGGCGCTTCCCGCTGCCGCTTTCATCCTTTTCGTGAGCGCGATCGGGGAGGGTCTGGGCTATGCGGTCGGAGATGGTGGCCGACGAAGCCGCCTCGCACAACTCGAATACGAGAGATGGCGCAATCTTCGCGACGACGAGGCCGATCTCCAGCGGGCCATATCGGCGTCCTGAGCGGGCGCAGGCCGGCGCGTCATGTCTCGCACTGGCCCCGTTCACGCCGACGCGGCTATTCAGCGGCCTGGATCTGCGCATCCTTCGTCCGGTCCAGCTGGAATTCCTCGTGGTACGACCGCTCGACATTGACGTTCCAGACGTCGTAGCAGCCGCCCATGATGTTGCGCGCCGCGTACATCGCAGAGAGCATTGAGTGGTCCTGGTTGTTATACCTGTGGAGGCCGTTCCGGCCGACGGTCTGGAAGTTCTCGAGCGTTCGGAGCCAGTCCGAAACCGTCTCCAGCGCGTCCTGATACTGCGTGTCGTAGACGGGATAGGCCTTGGGCTGGCGGATGATGGCGGCGCCGATCACGTCGCGCGCGCGCCCGAGCCCGAGACGCTCCAGCTCGCTCGCAGCGAGGTCTTTCAACGTTTCGTCGGGCATCGACCACAGATCGTCGTCGATATTGCAGAAGTATTCCATGCCGATCGAGGCGTGATCGGGGTCGGCCAGCATGGCCTTCGACCATGCGCCGAAGTTCTGGATCCGGGCGACCCGCACCTCCGGGCTGTGAATGTAGATCCAGTTGTCGGGAAACGGCGCCTCCGCCTTCAGGTTCAGCGTCACGATCAGGAAGTCTCGGTACCGCAGCCGGTCCGCGGCGGCGACGACCTCGGGCGGGGGAGGCGGGTCGAAGGCGTGAATGAGGTCGCGGAGCGCCATCGAGTTGATGACGTGGGCGCCCGTATGGTGCTCCATGGTGGGTGGAGCGCCATCCGGCGTCCACCGGCGGACGTCGATGCCAGTCACCCTGCGTCCGTCGCGGTGGACGCGGGTGACCTCCGAGCGCATCCTCACCTCGCCGTCCGAGGCATTGATCCGGTCGCGCGCTTTTTCCCACATCATGCCGGGCCCGAGGCGCGGGTACTGGAATTCCTCGATCAGGCTGGTGCTCTTGGCGCCTCCGGTCAGGGAGTTCCAGACGGCCCGCCAGAGCGAGAGGTCCTTGATGCGCTGTGCAGCCCAGTCCGAGCGGATCTCGGCAGGATCGATCCCCCAGACCTTCCGTGTGTAGGTCCGGAAGAAGTGCATGTAGAGTCGTCCGCCGAAGCGGTTGATGACCCATTCCTCGAAACTGGCCTCCCGCCTGTTGGGCCGGATCTGCCACTTGAGATAGGATGCGATGATCCGCAGGCTCTCGTAGGGTCCGATCTTCGCGAGCGCGTCGAATGCCTTCAGGGGATAGCTGAAGTAACGCCCCTTGTAATAGATCCTGCTCTGGCGCGGGACCGTGATGAAGTCGTCCCCGAGAACCTCGTGCCACATCGCCTCGACGTCGGGCACCTTCGTGAAGAAGCGGTGCCCGCCGATATCGAAGCGGTTGCCATTCGACATTTCCGTCCGTGAAATGCCGCCTACCATTTCAGAGGCCTCGAAGGCGACGGGCCGATAGCCACTGTCGCGCTTCAGGAGTTCATACGCCGCCGTCAATCCCGCCGGACCGCCACCGATGATGAGAACCTTCTC
>CAYTBD010000187.1:0-5411 GCA_964435755.1 uncultured Rhodobacterales bacterium | reverse complement strand
TGCCGACATGTTCGCCTCGAAGGCTGTCCAGAAGGGCGAGGTGATCCGGCGCAAGGCCCATGATATCGAGCGCTTCGCCGGCATGGAGCGCTTCCTGGCCGAGATCGAGCGGCGCGGCTTCCGGGCGGTGGAGAACTCCGGCCAGATCGTGATCTTCTGCAACCGCGCGCCGCTCCGCTGGCTTACAGACCCGCCGCTTTCCTGAAAGGAAAGCGTAGGTCCCGAAATCCTTTCAGGATTTCGACACCCCCTAAGCCGAAACCCGCATTCGCACCAATCCAGGCGAGCGGCACCCGCCCCCGCAACGCGCGCTCCTCCCCGGCGCGAACCCCTCCAACATCCGTGAAAAACCGCCCCGTTCCGCGCCACGGAGGAACCCGGCCTCTCCCCGAAAGTAGAGACACGGGACGCGCTCCGCGCGACGACCTCCGGGAGGATGCACCTGTGCTCGATTGGGCCCAGCAACACGTGGACCTGCTGAACCTTGCTCTCAACACCCTTATGGTGGTGATCTGGCTCGTCTATCTCCAGCTGTTCCTCGTCGGTTTTCTGCGCCAGCGCAGGGCGGTGCTCCATATCGATCGCGGAGCGGCAAAGGACGAGAACGCGCGGTGCATCGTCACGAACATGGGCTCGGAGCCGACGTATCTCGTGGCCGTCGTCGTCGACATCATCCGCGGCGACAGACGCGACAGGGTCGCCGTGACGGATCGGGATGAGGTTTCGCCGGAGAACATCAATCGGCCGCTCGAAAAGACCAACCAGGGGCCGTTGACCAGCGGTCAGGCCGTGGACGTTGGCAGCTTCTGGGCTCTGGTGGAGCGCGCGCGGCTTCGCCTCGGCGGAGATCTGTCGGTCGACGACCTGGATGCGATCGTCGTGACAGCCGTCGCCGCGTCCAACCAGGGGCAGCAACTCGAGGCCGGGACAAAGCGGTTCACCGTGTCCCGGGAATTCGGCCCGCCCCGGTTCGATCCGGACCGGGTGCTGACGCGGCAGATCAGGTCGCCCTTCCGGCGCAGGGACCTCGAAGAGTTCCTGAACCAGGAAGGCGAGGTCTGAGCGGCGGCGGCGTCCCGCGCAACCGGACGGACGACCGATGTGGTGCCGTCTTCGCCACGCGCCGCTCTTTCTCCGATAACCGCCGCCTCAGGCCGTCCAGTGATCCACCACGTCGTAGCCTTCGGGCACCGGCATCTCGGCGAGGAATTCGCCCATCTTGCTCCAGATCGCCTTCACCCTCTCGACGTTGCCGTCCGAAAGCTCCCGGCTCTCGACGATCGACAGGACGTATCCTTTCCCGTCCTCGTTCACCGTGTTCGTGAACGAGATCATGCCCGGCAATGCCATGATGTCCGGTTTCAGTTCCCGTGCCCTCGCGGTGGCGGCCTCCACGGTGCCCGGCTTGAGTTGATACGGCGTCACACGTGCGAACATGTCTCCCCCCCTCTACGCTGTCGTTGTTTCTGGAATACGCCACTCCTTGACGTAACGTGACCCTAGCACGAAGCGGCCGCGGGCGGCGGAAATTCTCGCCGTGCGGCGCCTGGTTGCGCCTGTCGCCACACGCGCTACCTTCAGGGGATGCGCCTCGCTTTCGCCCTCTGCTGTCTCGCCCTGCCCGCCCAAGCGTGGGAGTTCACGGCGTCGCCCGTCTGCACGCTCTCGCACGAGACGCCAGAGGCCTCGGTCACCGTCACCTGGGATCCGCGCCGGGCGGAGCCCTACGCCATCGCCGTGACACGGACCGCGCCGTGGGCCGGGGCGCCGGTCTTCGCGATGCGCTTCGACGGGGCGCGCGGGAACATGATCGTCACCGACCGCCATGTGACGGGTGACGGCGGGCGGACGCTCACCGTGACCGACCGGGGCTTCGGCAACGTGCTCGACGGGCTGGAATTCAACGAGACGGCGACGGCGCTTCTGGGCGGGGAGTCCGTTCCGTTCCCTCTGGACGGCGCCGCCGATCCGGTGCGCGCGTTCAGGGCCTGCGCCGAGGCGGCCGCGGTGTAGTTGTGATTGCTATCGGAAGCCTGACGCGCCGTCCGACCTCGCACGCCTAGTCGAACACCGCCTTCACGATGGCCAGAACGATCAGCGCGCCCACGAGCGCCACGGCAAGGATCGCGATGATTCCCCCGGCCGCGAGAACCCCCAGTCCCAGAGCCGCCACGATGAACGGCGCCGCCACCGCCGCGACAACCCCGATCACGAGGTAGAGCGGCATCCGCCGCCCGGCGACCGTCCCGGCGATCCACCCCGCCAGAAGCCCGATCGCGATCAGCAGAATGAGCGTCACCGCCCCCAGAGCGTCGAGTAGCCCTTCCATCTGTCCCTCCATCCTCGTTTCCAGGGAAGAAGAACGCGCGCCGAATTCCTCCGTTCCCAGGACCGGGCCTGTACCCGCCCGGGCATGGAGGCCGGTCAGAAGTCGAAGATATCCTCGAGAAAGCTGCCCCGCTTCTTCTTCCGGTAGGGCTTGCCGCCGTGACCGGCGTCTCTGTAGTCCGGGTCGCTGTACCGTGCGTCACCGTAACCGGGCGGGGTCGGAGGCGTCGGCGCCGCCGCTTGCGGTGCGCTGCGCTCGATGATCTTGTCCAGTTCACCCCGGTCGAGCCAGACGCCCCTGCACTTCGGGCAGTAGTCGATCTCGACACCGCTGCGGTCTGACATGACGAGTTCCGTTCCGTCTATCGGGCATTGCATCGTGCGTTTCTCCCCTGAAGTGTCCTTTCCAATCTGGGACTAGAAACGCGCTTTGCAAGCGTGACCGCCGCACCCTCGATCCTCCCGGCAAAGGACGCTGCGGCCAAATGCCGGGCGACGGCTTTCGAGCGACGGGCGTCGCCGCCGCGCAACGGCGCGCACCGAGCGCGGATCAGCTTCCGCCGGGTTCCGTCACCGTGAGGCCCAGCACCCGCCAGCTCTGCATTCCGCCGCGGTAGTAGCTGATGTTCTCGGCCGGGAAGCCGGCCTCGATCATCCGCCGGATCGCCGTCGGCGACTGGCCGCACCAGAGCCCGTTACAGAAGAGCGCGACCTTCGACGCGTTCGAGCAATCCCACCCGTCGAAGTCGATCTCGCAACCGATTTCCCCCAACCGATCGACCGCCTCGGTATAAGGCACGTTGACCGCGCCGGGAATGGTGCCGCCGAGGTACCAGTCGGGCGTGCGGCTGTCGATGACGACGACCTCCGGGTCTTCGAGCGCGTCGAGAAGCTCGAGTTCGCCGATCGTGGAGACGCCGGGTGCGGGAGACATGGGCTGGATGCAGAATTCCGGACAAGGCCGGGACGTGCGGGCCCATTCCCCCGTGACCTCGTGGTCGGGATCCTGGATGCGGCTGATCTCGACGCCTCCCGAGGGCGTCGGAACGGTCACGCTCGCACGGTCCTTGTCGATCTTTACCGCCACGTCGTCGGCGGCGGCCGGGCCTGCCAGCGCGGCAATTGCGAATAGCGTCGTCAGAAGTCTCATGTGTCCTCCGGTCAGTTGAATGTTGCCGCAACCTCGTACATCACCGGCTCGAACCGGTGACAGAGGGCGCTGAAGCGGCGGTTTCTCTCCCGCATCTCGGGCGCACGCAGCATCGCCTGGAAATCCTCCCGCCGCTCCCACTGCGAGTAGTTGGCGATCCGGGTGCGGGCGTCGTTGACGTGCAGCGCCGCGCTGATGAAGCCCGGCCGGTGCGAGATGAAGGTCCGGTAGGCGTCCTTCAGTTCGTCGAGCAGGTCGTCGCACGTCCCCGGCGTCATCTCGAATGTCGTGATGACGGTCTGCAGAATCGCATCGTCGTCGATCCGCGGCATGGTCTCCTCCCTTGGCCCGGCGAGCCTAGCACATCACCACCCCTCCGTCCCGGCCCGCCCCTTGACGATGCCGTCGAGATTGGGCGTGACCCAGCCGCCGTAGAACGCGCCCGGCTGCGGCTCGACACGCATGTCGCCGACGCAACAGGCGTCCATCTGCCCGGGATAGAAGGCCACGTGGTCCGCGATGGCGGCGAAGTCATCGCCCGGAGCGGGGTAGCTCCACGCGGCGCGCAGTTCCTCGCGCGGCTCGACGATGACGTCGAAGTACTGCGCGACCCCCTTCCACTCGCAGACCGTCCGCCCGGCCGACGGACGCAGGACACCCCCGAGGATGTCCTCCGGTGGAAAGTAGTAGGTCGGCGCGTGATGGGTCTCGAGCACCCGGTAGCCGCGCGTCGTGGCGGCGATCTCGACGCCGTTCAGGATGACCGTCAGCCGCTCCGCGACCGGTTCGAGCGCGGGCGGCCGCGGATAATCCTGCACGTTTTCCCGGGGAAGGCCCATGGCTCAACGGACCACGTGCACCGCGCAGGGCGCATGCCGCACGACACGTGCGGCCGTGGAGCCAAGAAAATAGTCCTGGAGCCCCGGCCGGTGCGACGCGATCACGATGCAATCGGCGTCGTGTCCCTCGGCGTAGTCGAGGATCGTGCGCGCCGAATGTCCCGAGACCGCGACCGTCTTGACCCCGTCCGCCGACCCGATCTTCTCCTTCAGCGCCGTCACCGCGTCATTGGCGTTCTGCGCGATGGTGTTTTCTGGAATTTCGGCGAGGACATAGGCCGGAACGGTCTCGACGACCGTGAGCGCGGTGATCGTCCCGCCATCGGAGACAAGCGCCTTCGCAACGCCGAGTGCTGCGGTGACGTCGCGGTCGTGATCGAGCGCGACGGGCACCAGGATATTCTTGTACATGCAGAGCCCCTCCTTCTTCTGCGGGAAGACTAGTCCGGCCGCGGACAGCGCACCTTGACCTGCGTCATGCTCCGGGCTTCTCCTCACGGCTGCCGCGGACTATCTCGGAGGAAACGCGAGGAGACGGTGCGATGTCAGACAAATCGCCGATCCGGCCGACCGATGACGAGGCGCGGGCGCTCGCCCGGCGGCTGATCGACCAGTCCCGTTTCGGCGCGCTCGGCGTGATCGATCCCGACAGCGGCGCGCCGGCGGTGACGCGCGTCGCGGTCGGGACGGACACGGACGGTCGACCGGTCTCGCTCGTCTCCGACCTGTCCAGCCATACGCGGGCGCTCAAGGCGAACCCCGCCTGCTCGCTTCTCGTCGGCGAACCGGAGGAAAAGGGAGACCCCCTGACCCATCCGCGCCTGACCCTTCAGGCCCGCGCGCGGTTCCTCAGGAAGGGAGAGGCGGGATACGACGCGCTGCGCGAACGCTGGCTCGACGGGCACCGGAAGTCGACGCTCTACATCGATTTCCTCGACTTCTCCTTCGTCATCCTCGATATCGACGGCGCGCATCTCAACGGCGGCTTCGGGAAGGCTTTCGTTCTCACGCCGGCCGATCTCGCGCCGTGACGGTCGGAGCGAGGGGGCCGTCTGCCCCCTCGCGCTCCCCCGAGGATATTTCCGGACAGATGG
>CAYTBD010000186.1:0-5421 GCA_964435755.1 uncultured Rhodobacterales bacterium | reverse complement strand
GAACCAGTTCGGCCGCTGGGGCATCGTTGCGGTTGCAGGGGTCATCGTGGTCGTCTCCATGCGTTGTGATGCGGTGATGTGAATGCCTTTCACATCCCCGATATGAGATCCGCGGCGGGGGTCCGCAAGGCTTTAAGTGAATCTTTTTTACATTCCTTCAGAAAGCGACGTGAACTCAGCGACTTGCGCGCCGGAAATCCGCAGGAGATCGCGCGGGGCCACGGGAAACACGTGCCGGGGCGTGCCGGCCGCGGCCCAGATCACGTCGAAATCGAGGAGCCGCGGATCGAACCACGCGCGGATCGTCGCGAGGTGCCCGACCGGCGCGACCCCGCCGATGGCGAAGCCGGTCTGCGTCCGGACGAGATCCGCATCCGCCTTCCCGAGCGGTTCTCCGGCCACGGCCGAGGCGCGCGCCGCATCCACCTGATTCCCGCCGGCCGTCAGGAACAGCACCGCCTCGCCGCTTCTCCCGCCCCGGAAGATGATCGACTTCGCGATCTGGTCGAGCGTGCAGCCCACCGCATCCGCCGCCATCTGCGCGGTCCGCGTCTCAGACGGCATCTCGCGCACCGCCGCGCCGATCCCCGCGGCCTCCAGCGCCGCCCTGACCCGTTCCACGCTTCTGCTCATGGCGCGCATCCTGAGACGGCGGCCTATCCGATGCAAGCCGGTTGACCGCGCCCGCGCGCCGGGCTTGTGTCGGCGCATGAGTTTCGCGTCCCGCATCACCCGCGCCCCGCGCCCCTACGAGCCCGACCGGGGGGACGAGGCATGCGCGGCGCTGCCCGGCGTGCCCGGCGAACTGGCGGAGCTGATCCGGGGCACGGCGGGATGCAGCGCGCACCTGCGCGGCCTGATGGAGCGGGAGGCCGCGTGGTGCGAGGACGCGCTTTCCGGCGAGCCGGAGACGGCGCGCGACGCGATCCTGGCCGACGTCCGCGCGCTTGCGCAGGGGGACGTCGCCCGCGGGCTCCGCACGGCCAAGCGCCGCGCCGCGCTGCTCGCCGCGCTCGCCGATCTGGGCGGGATCTGGCGCCTCGACGAGGTCACGGACGCGCTGACCCGCTTTGCCGACGCCGCCGTGGAGCGCGCGATCCGGGCCGAACTGGAACCGCTCGTCGCGCGGGGCCGGCTGCCCGGCATGACCGGGGACGACCTCGCCTCCGGCTGCGGCATGGTCGCCATCGCGATGGGCAAGATGGGCGCCTTCGAGCTCAACTATTCCTCCGACATCGACCTCATCTGCCTGTTCGACGACGCGCGCTTCTCCGACGACGACTACCTCGAGGCCCGCGCCGCCTTCATCAAGGCGACACGCCGGATGGCCGCGACGCTGTCGGACATCACCGCGGAGGGCTACGTCTTCCGGACCGATCTGCGGCTGCGCCCGGATCCCTCGGTGACGCCCGTGTGCCTGTCGATGGAGGCGGCGGAGCGTTACTACGAAAGCCTCGGCCGGACATGGGAGCGGGCGGCCTACATCAAGGCGCGCGCCTGCGCGGGGGACATCGAGGCGGGGGAGCGCTTTCTCGACCACCTCACGCCCTTCGTCTGGCGCAAGCATCTCGACTACGCGGCCATCGAGGAGGCGCACGACATGCGGCTCCGCATCCGCGAGCACAAGGGGCTGCACGGCAAGGCGCTCGAGGGACGCGACCTCAAGCTCGCGCCGGGCGGCATCCGGGAGATCGAATTCTTCACCCAGACCCGGCAGATCATCGCCGGCGGGCGCGATCCCGACCTGCGCGTGCGGGGCACCGTCGAGGGGCTGACGCTGCTGGCGGAGAAGGGCTGGGTTCCCGAAGACGCCGCCCGGACGCTCGCCGCGGACTACCGGGCGCACCGCGAGGTCGAGCACCGGCTCCAGATGATCGCGGACCAGCAGACCCACGCGCTGCCGTCGACGGCGACCGGGTTCGAGCGTCTCGCGGCCTTCATGGATACCGACGCGGCCTCGCTCCGCGCCGAGCTCGATGACCGGATCCGGCGGGTCGCGGGCATCGCCGAGGGCTTCTTCGCTCCGGGAACGTCGAAAAAGGACGAACCCGAGTTGAGCGAGGCATCGGCGGAGATCGTCGGGCGCTGGCCATCCTATCCCGCGCTCCGCTCCGACCGCGCGATGCGGATCTTCACCCGCCTGCGCCCGGAACTCCTCCGCCGCCTCGCGAGGCTCGACCGGCCGGAGGAGGCGCTGGTCCACCTCGACGGGTTCCTCGCGGGCCTGCCGGCGGGCGTGCAGCTCTTTTCCCTCTTCGAGGCGAACCCGCATCTCATCGACCTCATCCTCGACATCGCCTCCACGGCGCCGGGGCTGGCGAGCTTTCTCGCGCGCAATTCGCAGGTCTTCGACGCGGTGATCGGCGGGGATTTCTTCAGCGCATGGCCGGGACGGACGGCGCTCGTGGCGGATCTCGAGACGCGCCTCGCCGATATCGACGACTACGAGCGCCAGCTCGACGCGGCGCGGCGCTGGCAGAAGGAGTGGCATTTCCGGATCGGCGTGCATCATCTGCGCGGGATCATCGACGGGGCGGAGGCGGCGCAGGAATACGCCGACCTCGCCGGGGCGGTGCTGGACGTGATCTGGGAGGTCGTCATCGCCCATTTCGGCGAGAAGCACGGCGAGCCGCCCGGCAACGGGGCGATCGTGGTCGGGATGGGATCGCTCGGGGCGGAACGGCTGACGGCGACCTCCGATCTCGACCTCATCGTGATCTACGACCCGGCGGACGCCGAGACATCCGAGGGCCGCCGCCCGCTCGCCCCGCGCGCCTACTACGCCCGTCTCACCCAGGCGCTCGTCACCGCGCTGACCGCGCCGATGGCCGAGGGCAGGCTCTACGAGGCGGACATGCGCCTGCGCCCGTCGGGCAAGCAGGGGCCCGTCGCGACCTCGATCACCTCCTTCGAGACCTACCAGCGCGAGCAGGCCTGGACGTGGGAGCATCTCGCGCTCACCCGGGCCCGGCCGGTGACGGGATCGGCGGCGCTCGGGGAGCGGGTGGAGGCGTTCCGCCGCAGCCTGCTGGCGGGGTCCGCGGAGCGGGCGAAGGTGCTCGCCGACACCGCGGACATGCGCGCGCGCCTGGCGGAGGCGAAGCCCGGCAAGGGCGCGCTCGAGGCCAAGCTCGGTCCCGGCAGGCTTCAGGACATCGCGCTGCTGGCGCAGGCCGGGGCACTTCTCGCCGGGTCCGCGGAGAGACAGGTCGCCGCGCAGCTCCGGGCCGGGCAATCGGCCCTGCGGCTCGACGACGCCGATCTCGCCAGGCTGGTCGAGGCCGACCGGCTGATGTGGTGCGTCCAGTCGGCCACGCGTCTGATGACCGCCGGCGAGATCGACGCCCAGGCCATCGGCGCCGGGGGCCGGGACTTTCTGTTGCGCGAAGCGGGCGCAGAGGATACCGCCTCGCTCGAGTCGCGGATCGCGGAGACGGCCGCGGCGTCCGACGCGATCATCACACGGGCACTTTCGGGGGAGGACTGAATGGCACGGACGGCGCAGGAAGCCACGACGCTCGATCCCAAGGGGCTGATCCGCGAAAGCTACCGGATCGAGGGCATCTCGGAGCCCGAGTGCCGGTCGATCTTCCTCGACTGGGCGGTCTCGGTCCCGATGGGGACCGACGCGCGGGCGCTGATCCCGGACCTTCTCGCGCTCCATGGCGTGGAGGCGCCCGACCATCCGATGACGAAGGTGCTGACCGACGGGCTGGCCGAGGCGGCGCGGACCGGGCGGCGCGGCGGCCGCAGGAGCCGCACGGGCGGCTAGGCTCTCCCGCCGCCGGTCGGCGTCGCGCGCTGCGTCCCGACCCGTCGGATTCGCATGTTCAGGGTGCGCGCGACCGCGTCCCGCTGTCGCGCGGCATGTGCTGGCGGGGCAGCGCCGCCGCCTCGCGCGCGAGCGCCTCGATCGCATCCCAGTCACCTGCGGCGACCATCTCCTTCGGCGCGACCCAGCTTCCGCCGACGCAGAGCACGTTGGCAAGCCCGAGGTAGTCCCGTGCGTTCGACGTGGAAACGCCGCCCGTGGGACAGAACGACACCTGGGGCAGGGGGCCCGACTGCGCCTTGAGCGACGGCGCGCCGCCCACGGCCTCGGCGGGAAAGAACTTCTGCACGGTGTAGCCGCGTTCCAGAAGCGCCATGATCTCGGTCGAGGTCGCGGCGCCCGGCAGAAGCGGCAGCCCCGCCTCCTCGCAGGCGTCGAGCAGCCGGTCGGTCGCCCCGGGCGAGACACCGAACCTGGCGCCCGCGTCCACGGCGTTGGCGACGTCCGCCGGCGTGAGCAGCGTGCCCGCGCCGACGACGCCGCCCTCGACGGCGGCCATCTCCCGGATGGCCTCCAGCGCGGCGGGCGTGCGCAGCGTCACTTCGAGCGCGGGCAGCCCGCCGGCGACCAGCGCGCGGGCAAGCTCTGCCGCCTTGCCGGCATCGTCGATCACGAGCACGGGGATCACCGGGGCGAGCGCGCAGATCCTGCGGGTCTCTTCGGAAGCCTGTTCGGGCGTCATGGGCCGGTCTCCTTCGGTTCGCGCCCTTGATAGGACCAACAGGCGCGGCAGGGAAGGGGCGGGCGCCCGCCGCTCGGGATCGCAAGAAGCGGTCGCGCCCGATCCGGCAACCGCCGCGACACCCGTCAGGGCAGCCCGATCGCGCGGCGGAGGGTTTCGGCCAGGTCCTCGGCCCCGGCGCGGCCGTCGAAGTCCTGCGACCCCACCGGTTTCCCGCGCGCCAGCGTGACACGGACGCTCCAGGTCGTTGCGCGCGTCTCCCAGTCGTGTTCGACCACCCGCACGCCGGTCACGTCGCGGGCGGTCAGCGTCTCGCGGCGATGGCGCAGGAGGTTCCGCCGGTCGAGCACCATCGCGCCGCCGGGCAGAACCCGCAATTCGGTGCTGTCGCCCAGCACTCCCGCCGCGACGAAGACCGATCCGAGGGCGAGCGCCGCAAGCACGATCAGCGCGAAGAACGGGGCCAGGAACGCGGGCGGCCAAAGGCCGGGCCAGAGGTCGATCATGGGCAGGAGGATCGCGGCAAGGCCCGCGAAGATCAGCATCGTGCGTTCCGCGACCCCGTGGTGATCCCTCAAGACGATGGCGGCGTCCATGCGGCCCTTTCCGTTTTGCGGAAAAGGCTAGCCCGTCCGGATGGCAGAAATTTGACGGCCGCCCGTCACCCCGCCCGCGCCTGTCGTTTCCGCTCGTGCGGATCGAGGAACCGCTTGCGCAGCCGGATCGACTTCGGCGTCACCTCGACGAGTTCGTCGTCGTTGATGTAGGCGATCGCCTGTTCGAGCGTCAGCGTGATCGGCGTGGTGAGCCGCACCGCGTCGTCGGTGCCGCTCGCGCGGACGTTGGTGAGCTTCTTGCCCTTGAGCGGGTTCACCTCCAGATCGTTCTCGCGGGAATGCTCGCCGAT
>CAYTBD010000185.1:0-5434 GCA_964435755.1 uncultured Rhodobacterales bacterium | reverse complement strand
CGCGCCCCCGAGGCCACGGCGGCGGCCTGAGCCGCCTCGCCGGCGGACGGTCTCACGCCCCGTTCGGGCGTCTCCTCCAGACCGAGATCCGGTTGCGTCTCGAGGCCCGTCGGCTCTTCGGTCCGACGCGCGGTGATTTCGCGCTCGGCTTCCTCGCGAAGCACGGCGAGAACATTCTCGTCCGTCTGGCGCGGTGCCTGCTGGTGCGCCACGGTCGGCGCGGGCCCGGCTTCGTCTTCCGCGACATGCGGCTCTCGGGCGGCGGCGGTCTCGCCTTCCGGTTCCGCTGCGTCAGGTTCCGCTTCCACGGGTTCGCCGGTCTCTGCCGCCTGCGGCCGCACGTCGGGCGCCGCCTTGGGCTCTTCGGCGTCCGCATGCCCGGCGGAGGGGTCTTCGCCATCCGCTTCCGCGACGTGTTCCGCGGGTTCCGGATGCCGGTCCTGTTCTGCCGCCGCCGCGTCCGCCTCGGCAACGCGCTCTTCGGCGTCCGCCTCCCCCATGGGGGCTTTTTCACCGCGGTCGACGTCACCGAAGGTATTGTCCGTGACCGGAGGCTCGTTCTCGGGCTCCGTCGCGTCGAAATCGGGATCGGGTCGAACCTGTTCGGCCGATGCCGCCACTGGCTCTTCTTCCGGCACGTCGTCCTGTTTTTTCTGAAACCAGCCCCTGCCGCAGTTCGAGCATTGGACGTCGCGGCCGCTCTCGGGGATCAGCGCGTCGTCGACTTCGTACTGGGCCCCGCAGTTCGGGCATGTGATACGCATGACTTTTACCTGTCCGTGGCGGGTCCCGCCGGTATTTGCCTCGTCATCGAAAGTTTTACCAGCGGCTAACCATTAAAGAAAGATTGCCTCGGGTCTTCATTGAAAGCATGGCACGGGTGAGGCAAAAGTGTTGCGAAAAACAAGAACGGGGTCGGGTGTGATCGAGCTGCAAGCTGTGGAGTACGGGTACGGCAGCGGTACGCTTCTGCGCGACGTCTCCCTCACGCTTCCCGCGGGGTCGTTCCACTTTCTGACCGGTCCGTCGGGTGCCGGCAAGACCACTCTGCTCAAGCTCTGCTACCTTGAGTTGATGGCGACGGCGGGACACGTCTCCGTCTTCGGGCAGGACGCCCGCCGCCTCGACCGCACCGGGATCGCGCTCGCGCGGCAGAAGATCGGCGTCGTGCATCAGGATTGCCAGTTCCTCGATCACCTGTCGGTCGCCGACAATATCGCCCTGCCGCTCACTGTCAGTGGACGGGACGATGCGCCGCGCCGGAAGGACGTGGTCGACCTGCTTGCCTGGACAGGCCTCACGGACCGCGCCGAGGCGCGGCCGCCCGAGCTTTCGGGCGGAGAGCGGCAGCGGGCTGCGCTCGCCCGCGCCGTCGTCGTGTCACCGGATGTGATCCTCGCCGACGAGCCGACGGGCAACATCGACTGGGAGATGTCGCTCAGACTCCTGCAGCTTCTTGTCGAACTGAACAGGCTCGGAAAGGCGATCCTGATCGCGACTCACGATCTCAACCTGATCCGTCAGGCGAAGTCGCACGTCTCAGCCCGCGTGCTCCGGCTCCGGAGCGGGCGGCTGGAAGCCGGGGGGGCCGATCTGTGACGTCGCCCGCATCAGAGATCGCCCTCATCAAGTCGGACGTCCGCGCCGACAAGGTGGTGCCGCCCACGGGCCACACGGCCCATCTGACGGTTCTGGCCTCGGCCGCCATGGCGTTTCTCGCCGTGTTCTCGATCGCGCTGTCGTTCGCCGTGAACCGGCTCGCCGACCGGTGGGAGGCGGAGCTCGCAGGGACGGCGACCGTTCGCGTCTCGGCGCCGCCCGGACAGATCGAGGCGCAGACACAGGCCGCACTGCGTGCACTCGGGCAGACACCCGGTGTCACGGATGCGCGGGCGCTGACGGACGCGGAACAGCGCGAGCTTCTGGAGCCCTGGTTCGGCCCTGATCTGCCCGTTGACGCGCTGCCGCTGCCCAGACTGATCGAGTTCCGCGAGGTCGCGCCCGGTTTCGACGCCACGGGTCTGCGGCTCCGGCTCGAGGCGGAGGCGCCGGGCGCGGTGCTCGACGATCATGCGCGGTGGCGCGCGCCGCTGGTGCGGGCGGCCGAGAGGCTCCGCACCCTTGGCGTCCTCTCGGTCGGCATCATCGGGCTCGTCGTCGCGGCGCTCATCACTCTGGCGGCCTCTGCGGCGCTCGCGTCGAACCGACAGGTGATCGAGGTGCTGCGGCTGATCGGCGCGACGGATACCTACATCGCCCGGGCCTTCGTCCGGCGCTTCACGCTGCGTGCCATGCTGGGGGCGCTGATCGGGACGGCGGCGGGCATGGCCGCGGTCGCGGTCCTCCCCGCGACCCAGGAGTCGGGCGGGTTCCTCACCGGTCTCGGCCCGCAGGGCGCGGAGTGGGCGGCGCCGCTCGTCCTGCCGGCGATCATCGGACTGCTGGCCTTCGTCGCCACGCGCGCGGCGGCGTTCCGGGCGCTGCGGGAACTGCGTTGATGGGACCGGCGGTTCAGTGGGTGCGGTCGCTGATCTTCAACATCTCCATGTATCTGGGGATGTTCGTCATCGCGATCGTGTTCCTGCCCTACGCGCTCGTCTCCCGCGAAGGCGCGTACGGGGCATGCCACGCGTTCTGCCGCTGGGTGATCTGGACGGCACGCTGGATGGTCGGGCTCAAGGTCGACCTGCGGGGAGAGCCACCGTCCGACCCGGTGATGATCGCCGCCAAACACCAGTCCTTCTTCGACATCCTCGTGATCTTCCACGCTGTCCCGCGCGGCAAGTTCATCATGAAGCGCGAACTGCTCTTCGCGCCGATCCTCGGGCAGTACGCGTGGCGGATCGGCTGCGTTCCGGTGAACCGCGGCAAGCGCGGGCAGGCGATCCAGAAAATGACGGCGGACGTCGCGAAAGGGCAGAGGGAGCCCGGACAGCTCATCATCTATCCGCAGGGCACCCGCGTGCCGCCCGGCCGCAAGATGCCCTACAAGATCGGGACGGCGGTTCTCTACAAGCAACTCGGGCAGGACTGCGTGCCGGTCGCGACGAACATCGGGGTGTTCTGGCCGAAACGCGGAGTGACCCGTAGGCCGGGAACCGCGGTCGTTGAGTTTCTGCCGAGGATTCCCGTCGGACTATCGAAGGAGGAGTTCATGGCGCGGCTCGAGACCGCGGTGGAGACGCGGTCGGATGCGCTGATGGCGGATGCGGGCGTCAAGGCGGAAAGTTGAACGTTACGCACGATCCGGGGCATCTCCGCTCTACCGGCAGTGGATAACGACACCCGCTATCCCGGTCATGCAATCAAGAGCATGTGGTAACGGTGGCACCGCCTTTGCGGGCGTCTAGGCGGCGAGGCCTTTCGATCCCATGCCGAGAAACTTCTGACGCCGGTCCTTGACCAGCTGAGCGGGCGAGCGTCCGTCGAGTTCCTTCAGCATCTCCCCGATCGCCTTGCCGACGGCCGCGATCGCCGCGTCACGGTTGCGCTGCGCGCCTCCGGTGGGTTCGGGAACGATACGGTCGATCACGCCCAGGGTCTTCAGATCCTGCGCCGTCAGCCTGAGTGCCTCCGCCGCCTCGCGCATCTTCTCGGCATCCTTCCACAGGATCGAGGCGCAGCCCTCGGGCGAGATCACCGAGTAGACCGAGTGTTCCAGCATCGCGACACGGTTCGCCGTCGCGAAGGCCACGGCGCCGCCCGATCCGCCCTCGCCGATCACGACGCTGACGAGGGGCACGCCGATCTGCAGGCACTTCTCGGTCGAGCGGGCGATCGCCTCGGACTGGCCGCGCTCCTCGGCGCCCTTGCCGGGATAGGCGCCGGGCGTATCGACGAGGGTGACGACCGGCAGGCCGAACCGGCTGGCGAGATCCATGAGCCGGATCGCTTTGCGGTACCCTTCCGGGCGGGCCATGCCGAAATTGCGCTCGATCCGCGTCTTCGTGTCATGGCCCTTCTCGTGCCCGATCACGACGACCGGCGTGTCGTCGAGCCGTGCGAGGCCGCCCATCACGGCATGATCGTCGGCGAAATTCCGGTCGCCGGCGAGCGGCGTGTACTCGCTGAAGAGATCCTCGATATAGTCCTTGCAGTGGGGCCGGTCGGGGTGGCGCGCGACCTGGCACTTCTGCCACGGCGTCAGACCCTTGTAGAGGTCGCGAAGCATGTCGCCGGCCTTCTTGTCGAGCGCGGCGGCCTCCTTCTCGACGTCCATCTTCTCGTTGGAGCGGGCCATCGCCCGCAGTTCCTCGGCCTTGCCTTCGATCTCGGCGAGAGATTTCTCGAAGTCGAGATAGTTCTTCATCCGGCGATCCTCATGCTCCGGGTCCGTATATGACGCCGGCTCGGACCGGATGCAACGGGATCGACTTTCGGGGCTTTCGGCATAATTGAAGTCCGGCACATCGGACCGGTCATGATCCTTTTCGCTTCGCCCTCCCGCGTTCTGAACGCGTCGGTTCTGGAAATCTCGTCGCCGCCGCGGAAGTTCCTCGGGCGCGGCTTCGGCGTCGTGCCGCGCGGCACGGTGCTCCGCGCGGGCTTCTGGCGGCTCGTCATCGAGTTTCAGCTGCTCCGCTATCTCGTCACGCTCATCCCCTTCCTGCTCGCGATGGCGATCTGGCCGCATCTCGCGCTTCCCATCAGCCAGGCGCCGCTTCTGATGTTCCTCCTGATCTGGCTGGTCGAAGTCCGTGTGCTCGCGGTGCCCCGCGAGGCGCGAAAGAACCTCGTCGGCAAATCGGACGCCGAGCGGGCGATCGACACGTTCCGGATCAGGGGGGCCTCGATCCTGTCGCGCATTGCCGCGGGTCGCAACATGGCGTCTGGAGAGCTCTTTCTCGCCGTGGAGCAGTCCGAGCTGGCGCGGCTGCCGCCGCTGACCATCATCTCGGTTCAGGTGGCGGGGCCGGACGCCCATGTGCTCGATCTCACCGATCGCGAGGTGGACCTCATCGAGACCGAGCTCTTCGACGGCCGGTTCGACGAGGCGCTTCTGCACCGGGTCAATCTCGCCGAGAACACGTTCCTCCGGAGCGTCGCCTTCGACGCCTCGACCGTCTCCGCGCATGCCCGGCTCGAGGCTCTGGCTACCGCGACAGGCTGAGGCGACGGCCGAATGGCGGCGACGGCGCGTCGTCGTCCGGCACCGCCCAGATCACCGGCGCCCTGGGTTTCTCCGGGTCCGGCGCGTCGAGGTCGGTCAGCACGACGATGACCGCGGGGTCGAGCCTGTCGGCGTCGCGCAGAACCTCCCCATAGTCGGTGCCACCGCCCCGCGAAACCTCCAGACCGGTGATCGCGCTCTCCCAGCGGCCGGCGCGCAGCGTCTGCCGCGCACGCACCCCGTCGTCGAAGACGAGGACATGCGTCTCCGCACCGGTCCGTCTGGCGATACCTGCGACCTGCGCCGCAAAGAGCGAAAGTCGCG
>CAYTBD010000184.1:2018-5442 GCA_964435755.1 uncultured Rhodobacterales bacterium | reverse complement strand
GTCTGCCCGGTCGAGGATTGCATCACGATGGAGCGGCTCGAGGCCGGCTCCGTCGATCCGCGCACCGGTAAGGTCGTGTCGGACGACTACGCCAACTGGACGACGCATCCCAACAACCCCGGCGCGGTGCAGGCCGCCGAGTAGGTTCAGCGTGTCACGTCGACCGTGGGTTCGATGTCGGGCGTGTTCATCCGGCGCACCTCGGTGACATCGGCCGTCACGCGATCGGTCGCCGCGGGCGCCGGAGCGTCCGTCCTGCGCGGAGGGACGGCCTCCTCTTCGGGCGGCCTCCGTGAGGCTTCGGTCAGGGTGGCCGGATCGCGGGCGCGGTCGCGCTCTCGCTCGAGGGGGCTGGCATCGAAGGCCGGTGGCGGTCCCGCCGGCGCCTCGGGATCGGATGGAAAGAGATCCGGCATCTCGCGCCCGGGATCGTCCGCGATCGGGAAGGACCTGAGAACCGCGCGCGGCGGATCCACCCGGACGGCCGTTTCGGGGCGGATCCGGGCGGCGGCCGTCTCTCCCGCGCCGGGTGGCGCGCCCTGTTCGGACCGTGACGTGACAGTCGGCGCGAGCGGCGACGGCGTGAATGTTCCAAGGCCGATGATCTGCGGCAGCATGGACCCGAACTCCTGAACGGGCCCCCATCCGATTCGCGATTCTGCAGGAGGAAGGTTTACGGAGCGTTAGACTGCGCGGAACTCCCGGGGCGTGGTGAAGGCGGCGCCAGCGCGCGGCGGTAGAGGTCTTCCAGAAAGACGGCCGCGTCCCGGAAGTGCGCATCTCCCTCGGGTTGCAGGATGCCGCGCACCTGCACGTCGAAATCGGCATAGTGCTGGGTGACGGCCCAGATCGAGAAGATCAGGTGATGCGGATCGACCGGCGCGATGCGCCCGTCGCGCACCCATCCCGCGACCAGGGCCGCCTTTTCGTCGACGAGGGTCTTCAGCGGCCCCTCGATGACATCGAGGATGCGCGGCGCGCCCTGCACGATCTCGTTGGCGAAGAGGCGGCTCTCGCGCGGATACGCGCGCGCCATGTCGAGCTTGCGCAGCGCGTAGCGGACGATCTCGTCGACGGGGTCGCCGTCCTCGGCCAGATCCCGCAGCGGGTCGAGCCAGGTGTCGAGCATCTCCGATGTCAGCGCGCGATGGATCGCGGCTTTCGAGGGAAAGTAGTAGAGCAGGTTGGGCTTCGACAGGCCGGCGACCTCGGCGATCTGGTCGAGCGTCGCGCCCCGGAAGCCATGCGCCGAAAAGACCTCCAGCGCCGCGTCGAGAATCAGCTCTCTGTTGCGTTGCTGGATGCGCGTCCTCGGCGGGGGGTTCATGTCCAAACGGCCGGTCCTTTCGTCCCGCGGCCTTCGCCGCCTGCACAAAGTCGCGCCACCCCGATGGCGACAGGCGAGGCAGCGCTGGACACTTCCGCCAAGAGCCTGAAAGCCTTGACTGCCCCCCTTGCTCTGCTAGCGTCAATCTGACCAAATGGTCAACAATTAGGCGCGCCTGAAGGCGCAGGACAGGGGGTAGAGCATGGCGCTCGATCGGGACGTCGTCCCCAACGATCTTTCCGCATTCTGGATGCCGTTCACCGCGAACCGGCAGTTCAAGAAGGCGCCACGGATGCTGGTCGGGGCCAAGGACATGCACTTCACGTCCTCGGACGGGCGGCAGATCCTCGACGGGACGGCGGGCCTGTGGTGCTGCAACGCCGGCCATGCGCGCCCCAGGATCACCGAAGCGGTGCAGAAGCAGGTGGCGGAGCTCGACTATGCGCCGGCGTTCCAGATGGGCCACCCGAAGGCGTTCGAACTGGCCAACCGGGTGCGCGACCTCGCGCCCGAAGGGTTCGAACATGTCTTCTTCGCGAATTCGGGGTCGGAGGCGGTCGATACCGCGCTCAAGATCGCGCTCGCCTATTTCCGGGCGAAGGGCGAGGGGCAGAGGACGCGGCTGATCGGGCGCGAACGCGGCTATCACGGCGTGGGCTTCGGCGGCATCTCGGTGGGCGGGATCGTCAACAACCGGAAATTCTTCGGGACGCTGCTGAACGGCGTCGATCACCTGCCGCACACGCATCTGCCGGAGAACCAGTGGTCGAAGGGCCAGCCCGAGCACGGGGCGCATCTGGCCGACGAGCTTGAGCGGATCGTGGCGCTGCACGGGCCCGAGACCGTCGCCGCGGTGATCGTGGAGCCGGTCGCCGGGTCGACGGGGGTTCTCCTTCCGCCGAAGGGCTATCTGGAACGGCTGCGCGCGATCACGGAAAAGCACGGCATCCTTCTGATCTTCGACGAGGTCATCACCGGCTTCGGGCGGCTCGGCTCCGCCTTCGCGGCGGATCATTTCGGGGTGATGCCCGACATGATCACCTGTGCGAAGGGCATCACGAACGGCGTCATCCCGATGGGCGCGGTCATCGCGACCTCGGAGATCCACGACGCCTTCATGCAGGGCCCCGAACACATGATCGAGCTGTTCCACGGCTACACCTATTCGGGCAGCCCGATCGCGTCGGCCGCCGGGCTCGCCACGCTCGAGACCTACGCCGAGGACGGTCTTTTCCAGCGCGCGGCCGAGATCGCGCCCTACTGGGAGGAGGGGCTGCATTCGCTGCGCGACTGCCCGCATGTCATCGACATCCGCAACATGGGCCTGATCGGCGCGGTGGAACTGGAACCGATCGCGGGGGAGCCGACGAAGCGGGCCTTCACGGCCTTCCTCGAAGCCTACGAGAAGAACTGCCTGATCCGCACGACGGGCGACATCATCGCGATGTCGCCGCCGCTGATCATCGAGAAGGCGCAGATCGACCAGCTTTTCGGAACGCTCAGCGACGTGCTGAAAACGCTGCACTGAAGACGAAGGAAACCCCATGGCCGCCCCGGGCGAGAACCTCAAGATCAATGGCGAACGTCTCTGGGACAGCCTCATGGAGATGGCGAAGATCGGTCCGGGAGTGGCGGGAGGCAACAACCGCCAGACCGTGACCGACGAGGACGCCGAGGGGCGGGCGCTGTTCCAGACATGGTGCGAGGCCGCGGGCTGCGAGATGGGGCTCGACACCATGGGCAACATGTTCGCCACGCGGGCCGGGACCGACCCCGGCGCGCTGCCGGTCTATGTGGGCAGCCATCTCGACACGCAGCCGACGGGCGGCAAGTACGACGGTGTTCTGGGCGTTCTCGGCGGGCTCGAGATCGTGCGGACGCTGAACGATCTGGGCATCAGGACGAAACACCCGATCGTCGTGACGAACTGGACGAACGAGGAGGGCACGCGGTTCGCCCCCGCGATGCTGGCCTCCGGCGTCTTCGCGGGCGTCCATACGCAGGACTGGGCCTACGACCGGACCGATGCGAAGGGAAAGTCCTTCGGGTCGGAGCTGGAGCGGATCGGCTGGAAGGGCGACGAGGAGGTGGGCGCGC
>CAYTBD010000184.1:0-2008 GCA_964435755.1 uncultured Rhodobacterales bacterium | reverse complement strand
GCGCGCAGGATGCACGCCTTCTTCGAGTTGCACATCGAGCAGGGGCCGATCCTGGAGGCCGAGGGCGTCGAGATCGGGGTGGTCACGCACGGGCAGGGGTTGTCGTGGACGCAGGTGACGATCACCGGCAAGGAGAGCCACACCGGGTCCACGCCGATGCCGATGCGCAGGAACGCGGGCCTCGGCATGGCGCGGGTGCTGGAGCTTGTCGACGAGATCGCCTGGAGCCACAAGCCGCATGCGGTGGGGGCCGCCGGTCATATCGACGTCCATCCCAATTCGCGCAACGTGATCCCGGGCAAGGCCGTCTTCACGGTGGATTTCCGATCGCCGGATCTTTCGGTGATCGAGGACATGGAGCAGCGGCTGCGGGACGGGGCGACCGAAATCTGCGACGAGATGGGGCTTGGCGTCGAATTCGAGAAGGTCGGCGGGTTCGATCCCGTCGCGTTCGACCCGGGCTGCGTCGCGGCGGTGCGCAATGCGGCCGAGCGGCTGGGGTATTCGCACCGGGACCTGATTTCCGGCGCCGGTCATGATGCCTGCTGGATCAACCGCGTGGCGCCCACGGCGATGGTGATGTGTCCCTGCGTCGATGGCCTCAGCCACAACGAGGCCGAGGAGATCTCGCCTGAGTGGGCGACCGCCGGGGCGAACGCGCTGTTTCACGCGGTGGTGGAGACGGCGGAGATCGTGGAGTGACGCGGCACGAGCAGACCGGCATCGACGAAGCCGCCCTCCGTGTCGATCTCGCCGCGGCGATCCGGCTTTCCTGCCGCGCGGGCTGGCACGAGGGCGTGGCGAACCACTTCTCCGCCGCGGTGTCGCCGGACGGGCGGCGGTTCCTCGTGAACCCGCGGTGGATGCACTGGAGCCGGGTGCGGGCTTCCGACCTCGTTCTGTGCGACGCGGACGACCCCTCCACGATGGACCGGCCCGATGCGCCCGATCCCTCCGCCTGGTCGATCCATTCGGCGATCCACCGGCGACTGCCGCAGGCGCGGGTGGCGCTGCACATCCATCCGCCCTATGCGACCGCGCTGGCCGGCCTCGAGGACCCGCGCATCCTGCCCATCGACCAGGTCACGGCGCGGTTTTACGGCCGCATGGCCTATGACCTTGCCTTCGGCGGGATCGCGACCGAGGGCGAGGAGGGCGAGCGCATCGCGACGGCGGTGGGCAATCATTCCTCTCTTATGATGCAGAACCACGGGGTCACGACCTTCGGCTCGACCGTGGCCGCGGCCTGGGACGACCTCTACCACCTCGAACGCGCTGCGCGGACGCTGATGCTGGCCTATTCCACCGGGCGGCCGCTCAAGGTGATGGCGGACGACCTCGCCGAGGCGACGGCGGCGGAATGGGAGGTCTACACGGACGCGGGAGTCGCGCATTTCGAAGAGATGAAGCGGATCCTCGACCGGGAGGAGCCCGACTACAGGGAGTGAGCGGGGAGGGGGCTCTGCCCCCGCCGCTGCGCGGCCCCCCGGAGTATTTGAACCGAGATGAAGCGCCGGCAGAGCGCCAGATCAGGGAGACCAGACATGAGCACAGTCATCAAGAACGGCACCATCGTGACCGCCGACCTGACCTACAAGGCGGATGTCCTGATCGACGGCGGGAAGATCGTCGAGATCGGCGAGGGCCTGACGGGCGATGAAACCCTCGATGCCACCGGCTGCTACGTGATGCCGGGGGGGATCGATCCGCACACGCATCTCGAGATGCCGTTCATGGGGACCTATTCGACCGACGACTTCGAGAGCGGGACGCGTGCCGCGCTCTCGGGCGGCACCACCATGGTCGTCGACTTCGCGCTGCCGTCGCCGGGGCAGGGCCTGCTCGACGCGATCCAGATGTGGGACAACAAGTCGACGCGGGCGAATTGCGACTATTCCTTCCACATGGCGATCACCTGGTGGGGCGAGCAGGTCTTCAACGAGATGGAGACCGTGGTGAAGGACCGGGGCATCAACACCTTCAAGCACTTCATGGCCTACAAGGGCGC
>CAYTBD010000183.1:0-5470 GCA_964435755.1 uncultured Rhodobacterales bacterium | reverse complement strand
TCCATCATCAGCATCGGCGGCAGCGGAAGCTGCGCATTGCCATGCCCGAAAAGCTCGCCCCGCGCACAGCGCAGAAGGTCGTCCTTGTCAAAGCTCGTCGGGTAATCCGCCATGCGGCCCTGCCCTTCGTGTGAGTGATCCTGCCCGAACGGGCTCACCTGTATCACCCGTTTCAGACTGCGTGCAAGTCTGCGGGGCAGGGGGATCAGGGCGGGTCCTCCCCTGATTTTCAATTGAAATCGGCCCATCGCGCACTCTATATGATGAAGGTAGAGAAATTGCGGGGTTCCGATGTCGCCCGAGGCCGTCGAACGCGGAAAGAAATGGCTCGCCGGCGCAGGTCTGCGCCCGACGCGGCAGCGCATGTCGCTCGCCGCGCTTCTCGTCGGCGACGGTCACGACCGACACGTGACCGCGGAAAGCCTGTTCCACGACAGCTGCGCGACGGGAAAGAAGGTCTCGCTCGCGACGGTCTACAACACGCTTCGCGCGTTTTGCGACGCGGGGCTCATGCAGGAAGTGACCGTCGACGGGACGAAGAGCTATTTCGACACCCGCATGGACGACCACCCCCATTTCTACTGGGAAGACAGCGCCACGCTGACCGACGCGCCCTCCGACCAGCTCGACATCGTGAAGCTTCCCGAGGCGCCGGAAGGGACCGAGATATCGAAGGTCGATGTGGTGATCCGGCTCCGCCGCGCCTGAAGGTCCGCGCGGCCTTCCCGTGTGGCGACCGTCCGATCCCGCAGGCAGGGTTAAGGAGCGTTCGGAATGACATTTCGCTTTGTGGCACCGCCGTTCGCCGCCTCGCTGATCCTTCTGATGACCATGACCGGCTTCGCGACGGCACAGGCCGCTGACGAGGCGCCTCCCGTCGGCGCCCATGGGCTTCGGCTGCCGGCGACGTTCACCGGCACGCTGCCCTGCGCCGACTGCGAGGGGATCGCGCACCACCTCGATCTCTTCGCCGATCAGACCTGGCAGATGCGGCGCGAATGGCTCGGCCGGTCCGAGCCGCTCGTCGAGGACGGTATCGGCACCTGGCATGCGGATCCGTCGCGCGACGCCATCGTGCTCGACGCAGCGCGCGCGGCGCCGATGCACTGGGAGGTGAAGGGCGCGGACCGTATCCGGATGATGGACCTCGAGGGGCGGCCGATCGAATCGGATCTGCCCTACGACCTTTCGGCCGGGCCGCTCGACGAGACGGATCTGTCGCTCCCGCTCGGCGGGATGGTGACCTACATGGCCGATGCCGCGATCTTCGAGCATTGCGTCACGGGGCGGACCTATCCCGTCGCGATCGAGGAGGCCTGGATCGACATGGAACGGGCCTACCTGGAGGCCGTCGGCGGCGGCACGCCGCTTTACGCGAGCTTCGAGGGCAGCATCGCCCTGCGTCCCGCGATGGAAGGTCCCGACCGGCGAACGGTGACGGTCGGCCGGTTCGTCGGCGTGTTCCCCGGCAAGACCTGCGAGAGCGCGCGCGCCGCCGCCGGTTTCGCGAACACGTTCTGGCGGATCGCGACGCTTGGCGGCGCGCCGGTGGGCGCGGTCGACGGCCGCCGCGAGCCGTTTCTTCTCTTCCACGCCGATGGCGCGATGAACGCCACGGTCGGCTGCAACATGATGCGCGGCAGCTACGAGAGGGACGGGGAGGGGCTCAGGTTCGGCCCCGCCGCCTCGACGATGATGGCCTGCCCGCCGCCGCTTGACGCCTCCGAGCGCGCGCTGCGGTCCGCTCTGGAAAGCACGACGGGCTACATCCTCGCCGCCGACACGCTCGCGCTCCTGAATGAAGAGGGCGGGATCATCGCCACCTTCGCGGGCGCCTACCTGCCGTGAAAGAGCCGCGTCAGAACCACTGACCGGGTTCCATCAGCCCCAGATCGAGAAGCTGCCGCGACGACCATCCGAAGCGCACCGAGCTTGGCCAGAGAAAGCTCGGGACGTCGAACCGGCTCGCGGCGTTGGTGCGGAGTGCCTTGGCCGCGCGGAACGAACAGATCGCGGCCGTCAGGTTGTGGTGCCAGGCGCAGGCATAGGTGTTGTATTCCTCATCGGTGAAGGTGTGGTTCGCGCGAAGCCTCAGCCCGGGCCTGGCGCGAAACAATCCGATCCGGTCGATCTTGCGCCGGTCTTCGGGGATATGCTCCTCGAAGCGCCAGCGCAGACCTCCGAAGAAGTCGAGCTGACGTTCGGCCGGACCGTCCCGCCCGCTGCGCGCGAGGGCATAGTAGCCGGCCCGGTCGAGATGCGCGTCCTCGATGGAGACGCCGTTTTCATGCGCGCGAAGATCGGCGGCATAAAGATCGACCACGTAGGTCAGCATCGCATCCCGCCGCTCCTCGGCGTGGAAGGTCAGCATCTCGCCCACGGTCCGCGTGTCGCAGAACGGGAAGAACAGGAACTCGGCGTTGTAGCAGTAGTAGAGCCATGCGCCGGGGCAGGCCTCGATCACCCGGTTGACGGCCGTCTCCGTCGCGGCGTCCTGGCCCATGTCCCACGGGACGTAGTGCACGTCCCCGGCGATCTCCGCGGGGAGCTGGAACGCCTGCGGCCCGAAGACGACGAACGTGCGGAAGCCGATGTCGCGGTGATGGCGGATCGTCTCCTCCACGAGCACGGTATCCTCGATGAAGATCAGCGCGGCCGGTCCGGCGACAGGCGTCTGCCGCGCCGCCTTGGCGAAGTCGTCGAGAGTTGCGTGACGCATGCCGCTGCCCCCTGGTCCCGCCAGGATGGGGGACGCGCCCCGACATTTGTTGAACGTCCGCGCCTTGGCAACCGTTGCCGCAGGGCCGCGTGGCGTGTATTGAGCCGGTTCGATCGGAGGACGCGCGACATGGGCGAGCAGAAGAAGCTCTTCATCAGGACCTACGGCTGTCAGATGAACGTCTACGACAGCGAACGGATGGCCGAGGCGCTGGGCGGGCAGGGCTATGTCCAGACCGACACGCCCGACGACGCCGACATGATCCTGCTGAACACCTGCCACATCCGCGAGAAGGCGGCGGAGAAGGTCTATTCCGAGCTTGGCCGCTTCAAGCCGCTCAAGGCCGCGAAGCCCGATCTCAGGATCGGGGTGGCGGGGTGCGTCGCGCAGGCCGAGGGCGAGGAGATCATGCGCCGCCAGCCGATGGTGGACCTCGTGGTCGGCCCGCAGAGCTACCACCGCCTGCCGGAACTCGAGGCGAAGGCGCGGGCCGGGGAGAAGGCGCTCGACACCGATTTTCCCGAAGAGGACAAGTTCGAGAAGCTGAAGGGCCGCCCCAAGGCGCCACGCGGGCCGACCGCTTTCCTCACCGTGCAGGAGGGCTGCGACAAGTTCTGCGCCTTCTGCGTCGTGCCCTACACGCGCGGCGCGGAAGCGAGCCGCCCGGTCGCGCAGGTCATGGCCGAGGCGCGCGATCTCGTCGAGCGCGGCGTGCGCGAGATCACGCTTCTGGGCCAGAACGTGAATGCCTATCACGGGAAGGGCCCGGGCGGCGACTGGTCGCTTGCCCGGCTGATCCGGGCGCTGGCCGAAGTCGACGGGCTGGAACGCATCCGCTTCACCACCTCGCATCCCAACGACATGGACGACGACCTGATCGCGGCGCATGGCGATTGCGCGAAGCTCATGCCTTACCTGCACCTGCCGGTTCAGTCGGGCAGCGACCGCATCCTGAAGGCGATGAACCGCAAGCACACGGCGGAGAGCTATCTCCGCCTGATCGAGCGGATCCGCGCGGCCCGGCCCGACCTTCTGCTCTCGGGCGATTTCATCGTGGGCTTTCCCGGCGAGACCGAGGAGGATTTCCGGGCGACGCTCGATCTCGTCGAGCGGGTCGGCTATGGCCAGTCCTACTCCTTCAAGTACTCGACACGCCCCGGCACGCCGGCGGCCGAGCGCGAGCAGGTGCCCGAGGACGTGAAGTCCGACCGGCTCCAGCGGCTCCAGGCGCTCCTCGACCGCCAGCAGAAGGCCGCGCAGGCCGCGATGGTGGGCCGCGAGGTCGGGGTCCTCTTCGAGAAACCGGGCCGGATGCCGGGCCAGATGGTCGGCAAGTCCGACCACCTCCATGCCGTGCATGTCACAGCCGATGTGGCCGTCGGCGAATTGCGCCGTGTCCGCCTCGTCGGCGAGAACAGTCACTCCCTGGCCGGCGAAATCGTGACGTAACGGGCGCTCTGCCTCTTTTATTGTCAGCAGATTTCCCTTTTCCGCCCAACTTCCGCTGCACCCGCCGTGCTTAACGGTGGGTGAACGCCGCGCAAGACGTGCAGCGAGCAGGAAGAGTCGAAAAGGTAACACGATGTTTGGTTTGGGACGAGTGAAGCGGGTGAGCGGTGCGGGGCGGCTCAAGCGATCGGTTGCGGCCTTCGGTCGGGACGAGTCCGGCGCCGCGACGGTGGATTACGTCGTGATCACGGGAATGGCGGTTGCAGTCTCCGCGGTGCTCCTTCTCAACATTTCGAGCGGCAGTTCCAACGCGGCGATGGAGATGAGCGCGCAGATCGCGGAGGGCGCGGACACCGGGCTGAGCGTCCCCGACGTCCCCGCGTCGGGCGCCAACCACGGCGGCGGCTATGCTGGCGGTTCCTGGGGCGGCGATGGCTACGACGGCTACGATCCGGGTGCCGGTGGCGGCGGATCTTCCGGGCCGTCGGGAAGCGCCGGTACGTCCGGCGGCGGGACGCCGACGTCGAGCGAGAGCGCGTCCGAGGGCGGCTCGACCGCCGATGCGTCCACGGCTTCGGGCGAGGACTCCGGCTCCGGGAACACGGTGGAGGCCGGCGGCGACAGCGGCGCCGATGCCAATGACGCGGGTGGCGCCGGCGGGCAGGGCGGCAACGGCAACGCCGGCGGGAACGGCAAAGGCAATGGCAACGGCGACGACGGCGGGAGCGGCAAAGGCGGCAATGGCATATTTAAAACAGCAACGCTCGGTGGATGAAGAACTTATTTCCATAGTTGAAACAGATGCATGCTCGGCAGATGCAGTTCAGGTGCTTACCGGATGCACCTTTGGCAAAGGCAATTTCATATTCCGGGATTACGGCAAAATGGCATTTACCTTTGCAAGCCGCAATACAGGACAGGGAGTAAGGGTTTCAATGAAACCAAAAGCATTTGAGCCTGATCCTGAACACATGGCGCTTTTGCAAAAAGTCATTGCCGATACAGCCGATGAATCAGAAAAAGCCAGGTTTGCAAGTATCCATGAAAAACGCAGCCGTGATATTCTTGAAATGCCTGAAGATGAACTTTTTTCAGTAAAGCCCGTGGACATCGAGCTGCCCGGCAAGGCAAAAATTGATCCCTCTGTTGCCTGTGACATCTGCAAAGAGCCCACCATGGCAACCAAACTGGTAAAAACACCTGACGGCAAAACAATATGCAGGGGATGCCAGGCTGAAATCAAATGAAAAATCAATTGCAAAAACTATTTTTTGTTTCTGTCCTTGGTGCAGCATTTTTTGC
>CAYTBD010000182.1:0-5473 GCA_964435755.1 uncultured Rhodobacterales bacterium | reverse complement strand
CGTGTCGAACGGCACCTCGAACTTTTCCCCCGACTGGAGCGCGAGGATGTCCTTGCCTTCCTCCAGCGGAACGATCCAGCGGTTGACGAGCGCCTGCGGCGGTTCTTCCTGACGGCCAAGGTCGTCGACGATGAAGATGCCCCCGGTGGATTTGAGCTGGAGCGGCGCCTGGTAGGTCCGCGCCGTGGGGTTGTAGACGAGATCGAGCATCGCGAGCGACAGTTCGCCGCCAGTGACGACGGTCGGGCGTTCGCAGAGCACGTAGCGGGTGTCGAACTTGTTCGAGGTCCGGCGCAGCGAACCTGGGTCGTCGATGAGTTGCTCGGCCGCGGTATGCACGATGGGGTCGTAGACCGTGATCACCTGGCTTGCGTATTCGAGCGCGCGAGGCACGTAGATCTTGTCGCCGATCGCGTCGCGGATTCCGTTCGAGATGGAGGACTTGCCGTTGCCCGGCGGGCCGTACATCAGGATGGACCGCCCCGAGGAGACGGCGGGGCCGAGGTGATCGAGAAGGTCCTCGGGCAGGATCAGGTGGCCCATCGCGTCGGTGAGCTGATCGCGGGTGATCTGGATGTTCCGGATCGACTGGCGCTTGACCTGCTCCGAATAGACCTGCAGCGGCACCGGCATCGCGCCGTAGTATTCCGACTGGCCGAGGGCGTCGAGCGCGCGGGCCTTGCCGGACTCGGTCAGTTGATAGCCCATCTCGCCGCCCGAGTTGGCGTGCAGCGTGCCGGTGGCCTCGAGCAGCTTCTGGCTCCGGGCCATGTCGACGAGTTCCTGCGTCACGGGAACGGGAAGGCAGACGGCCTTCGCAAGATCCGTGACCCTCTCGAGGTTCATGCGGAAGATCGTCTTGAGGAGGATGTCCCGCATCATCACGATGGGGAGCTTCATCTCGTCGAGCCGGCGCGGAGCCGGCGGGGCCATCACGTTGGTGGGCTCCATGTTCATGGCAGGTACCTGTCGCCTCGAAGGTTCTATCGTTTCCGCGCGCGGGGGAATTCCATGTCACGCGTCGACCGTTCCCGGTTGAACGGAAACTGGTCGTCCATTGTGGCCAAATGATGGAAGAGACGCGCCTTTTCAGCGCGATCAGCTCTGTCCGTAGAGAACGCCGAGGGCGATGTAGAAGATGAGCCCGGTGCCGAGAGCGAGCCCCATGGGAAAGTCCCGGCGCTCCCAGCTCTCCCAGCCAGGAAACGCCGATCTGACGGCGGGGACGGCGCGCATCGCGCGGTGGGTCGCGAAGGCGGCCACGAGCACGGTGGCGAAGAGGACGAGGAACAGCTGGAAATCGCCCATGTCGATGAAGGGTGCCATCACGGCGGCGAACTTGGCGTCACCCGCGCCGACGGCGCGCACGCTGCTGAGCACGAAGCCGACCGCGAGAACGACACCGAACTGGGCATAGCGCCAGAGGTAATCCTCGAGCGGAAGCGCGAGCGGCCCGACCACGACGAACACGCCGAAGAGCGCGACCACCGCCTTGTTCGGGATCTTCATGAAAGCCATGTCGTTCCACGCCACCCAGACGCCGATCACCAAGGCGAAGGGCAGAAACCAGAGCGCTGTTTCCGGAGCGATAGACACGGGTCCGGCGTCAGCCCGAGTTCGCCACGTTTTCCTCGAGCGCTTCGAGGCTGCGGACCGCCGCCTCGAAATGCTGGGGATGCGTGTCGATCGCCTGCCTCAGCAGACCCTTCCCGATGGCGACGTCGCCCTGCTTGATCGCCGCGAGCCCTGCGGTGTGCATGAGCTGCGCGCGTTCGGTCTGTGTCATCCGGACAACGGGCATGTCGTAATTTCGTTGTGCACTCCGGGCGAGGACGAGGTTGTTCTTTGCCGTGAAGAGCGAACCGTCGTAGCTGATGGCTTCCGTGAAGAGCCGTTCCGCGTCCCGGAAATCGCCGCGCGTGAGCTTGGAATAGCCCCAGTTGTTGAGCGTTCCCGCCGGCGTCGTGGTCAGGCCCGCCGCGATTTCGTAGAAACTGTCGGCCTTCTTCCACTCCTCGTTCGCGTCGGCGACCATGGCCTCGAGCCTGTAGCGCCGGAACGTCTCGTAGGTCGGCGGGATGGTGTCGAGCTGAAGCTCGGCCGTCTCCCAGTCGCCCGCGCGGATGAGCGCGTCGGCATAGTCGACGCGGTCCTCGCCGGTGGCTTCCGGCAACTGCACGATCTCCGACCAGACGCGGACGGCCTCTTGAGCTTTGTTGCCTCGAATCAAGGACTTGCCCAAACCCCTCTTGAGGTCGATGCGGTCCGGATTCTCGCTCGACGCGCGCTGAAAATAGGCGATCGACTCGTTCGGATCGCCCACTGTCAGCATCACGTCGTTGAGGTTTGTCTCGTCGATCACGTTCACGCTTTTCAGCGCTTCCTCGACCCTGGCGTCATCGTTTCGTTCACAAGCTGCAAGGCCGGCGACTCCGACCAGGCACGCAACCGAAAGCAGCGTCCTCTGCATCGTGGATGATCCCTTTACTGCTCGATCTCCGCTTCCGGAGTGGGCAGGAGCAGGTATTCCCCGGTCCCGCGCCGCACCAGCGCGAAGTTTGTATTCTCTGCAGAATACTCGGGATTTTCCACTTTTGCGAGCGCTAAGCGCAGGTTCTCGCGAATCTCTTCACTGTTGCCGTTGTCGAGGGCGAACGCGGTCCGGAAGACGCGGCTCGCTTCGCCGTAGCGGCCCGTCTCCATCAACACCACGCCGAGGTTGTTCCAGGCGGGCGGAAAGCCGTCGTCGATCTCGATCGCGCTGCGAAGCTGGCGTTCGGCCTGGCCCAGTCGTCCGAGCCTGAGATTGGCCGAGCCGATGGCGGAGAGGACGTCGACGTCGATGTTGCGCTCCGACGCGGCGCGGAGATAGGCGCGGAGCGCGAGTTCGTATTCTCCGGCCGCCATCAGCCGGTGGCCGACGAGAAGCCCGTCGACCGAATCGTCCATGGGCCCCAGGGCGGCCGGTGCGAAGGGGCTGTCGTCCGACTGGCGAAAGCCGCCTGCGGTGTCGCAGGCGGCGAGCGCTGTTGTGACGACGATGACCCAGAATATCCGGGTGATTTCGGGCCTCCCCCGCGGATCAACCGCCGCCCGAGAAAGTCGTGTAGATCTCGAAGATCGACGGCCCGATGAGGATGATGAGGAGCGGCGGAACCGTCAACATCATTGTGGCCAGGGTCATCTTCGTCGGCAGAGTGTTGGCCTTTTCCTCGGCCCGCATCACGCGCTTGTCCCGCATCTCGCTGGCGTAGACCCGGAGCGCCTCGGCAATCGAGGTGCCGAAGCTGGCCGACTGGATCAGGACGGTGACGAAGGAGTTGACGTCGCCCACGCCCGCTCGCGTGCCCATGTCGCGCAGCACCGTGTTCCGGTCCTTGCCCGCCTTCATCTCGTTGCTGACGATCTCGTATTCCTCGGCCAGCGCGGGGAAGCCGGTCTTGATCTCCTTGGCGACGCGCAGGATCGACTGGTCGAGCGACTGCCCCGCCTCGACGCAGACAAGCATCATGTCGAGCGAGTCCGGGAAGCCGTTGGTGATGTCTTCCTCGCGTTTCTGCTTGCGCTTGGTGACCCAGTACTTCGGGATGTAGTAGCCGATGAAGCCGGGAAGCAGGATCGTGATGGCGAGCTTCTGCGTCGACGGATCGCCGGTCGCGATCTGGACGATCGCGACGAGGATGCCGATGAGCAGCAAGCCGATGCCGAGCGCGAACTGGATGAAATAGTAGCTCCGGACCGCGTTCTTGCCACGATATCCGGCCTGCACGAGCTTGAGCTTCACCGCCGAGAACTCGTCGGCGTTCTGCGGCTCGAGGAAGGTCGAGTATTTGGCGAGCTTGTCGTGCTTGCTTTCCGAGCGCAGCGCGCCTCGCTTCCCGTCGATCGACTTGCCGGCTTCGTAGGCGCTGCCCTGACGGGCCTGCTCGCGCAGCTTGTCGAGCGGGTCCCGGTTGCGCCTGAGGAAGATCGGCAGGGAGAGCGCTATCATGAGGAAGCCGAGAAAGCCGACCGCGATCAATGGACCGAAGGGCCCGAGATGCTCGGTCAGCAGGGCGTTCCCGACTTCGATGAGTGCCGTGATGCGTTCCATCGGACTGACCTTACACCTTGATGTTCACGAGAGCCCGCATCACGAAGACGTTGACCACGAGAAAGCTGCCGACGACGAGGGCCGCGGGAATGAAGACCGACGTTTCCATCACGTCGTCATAGTAGTTCGGCTGCAGGACGTTGATGCCGAGAAGCGCGAGCAGCGGGAAGCCCGACAGGAACTTGCCCGACCATTTCGCTTCGGCGGTGATGGCGCGCACCCGGCGGAACAGCTTGAAACGCGCCCGGATCACCTTGGCGAGACCGTCGAGGATTTCCGCCAGGTTGCCGCCCGAGGTCTGCTGGATGGTGACCGCCACCGCGAGGAAACGGAGATCCTGCATGTCGAGCCGTTCGGCCATCGCCTTCAGGGCTTCGCCGACATCGCGGCCGTAGGCGGCCTCGTCGGCGATCACGCCCATTTCGGTACCCAGCGGATCAGGGACCTCCTTGGCGACGATCTGCATCGCCGAGGAGAACGGGTGACCGACGCGCAGCGACCGCACCATGAGCTCGACGGCTTCGGGAAGCTGTTCCTCGAGCATCGCGAGGCGTTTCTTGGCGCGCGTGTTCATCCAGACGTAGACGCTGCCGATCCCCATCCCGATGGCCACGACGATGCGGATCGGAAACGAGGCTCCGGTGCCGAACGTCAGCCCGACGAAGGCCACGGCGCTCAGCAGGGCCATGATCATCATGATCTGCGGCGGCGAGAAGGCGATGTTCGCCTTCTGCGCCTTTTCGGCCAACAGCGAATAGAGGGGGATCGACGTCGACTTCATGTGCTGGGACATTTCCTTGCGGAGCTGTTCCAGCACCTGCTCGCGGCCCGCGCCCTTCTCGAGGAGTTCGAGGCGGCGGTTCACCCGGGCGTTCATGCTGATCGACTTGCCGAAGACCGTCAGGTAGAGCCCCTCGACCAGGAGCAGCACGGCCACGAAGATCAGGCCGTAGATGACGGGTTCCATACTGATGACCATGCGCGTTTACTCCGCGACGAAGGGTTCGAAGATGGTTGCCGGCAGGTCGTAGCCCCACATGCGGAAGCGTTCCGAGAACGCGCTGCGGACGCCGGTGGCCGTGAAGTGGCCGATGATCTTGTTGTCGGGGGTGAGGCCCACGCGCTGGTAGCGGAAGACCTCCTGCATGGAGATGACCTCGCCTTCCATGCCGGTCACCTCGGTGATCGAGACCATGCGACGCGAGCCGTCCTGAAGGCGCGACGCCTGCACGATGAGATTGACGGCGCTCGCGATCTGGGCGCGGACCGCCTTGATCGGCATTTCTATGCCGGCCATGGCGATCATGTTCTCGAGACGCGAGACCGCGTCGCGGGCGGAGTTGGCGTGGATCGTGGTCATCGACCCGTCATGGCCGGTGT
>CAYTBD010000181.1:0-5546 GCA_964435755.1 uncultured Rhodobacterales bacterium | reverse complement strand
TGGGTCCGGGAGGGGCGGCGCCCCTCCCGGTCCGGCCTCTCACGCGCCGCGGCGCCAGAGCGGATGCGGCACCGGATCCTTCCGGGCGAAGAGATACCGGCGGAAGATCTCCGCGTAACTGCGGTACATGTAACCGTCGTCGCGCGTCAGGTACTTCTCGCGATTGGCGAAATAGAGCTGCGGCAGGCGGTACCACGGCACCTTCGGGTGCATGTGGTGGACCACGTGCAGGTTGTTGTTGAGAAACATCAGCGCGAGCGGGCCGCGGTCCTCGATGATGACCGTGCGGCCGCGCGCCTGCTCGTGCGCCTGGTGCTCGAGGAAGGTGCGGATCTTCAGGATCGACAACGCGGCATAGGCCGCGATGCAGTAGGCCCAGAGCGGCATGTCCGCGACGAGCACGATCCACGCGAGCACGGCCGCGAGCCCGGGAAGATGCAGCAGCCACCCCCTCACCACGCGCCGGTCCCCGGCCCGGGCGAGCCGCCAGTCCCCGGCCATGAACGCGGCCTGGCCCACGAGCGGCCCGATCAGCAGCCGTCCCGCCAGCGTGTTGTTGAGGTCGAGCACGACCCGGATCCAGCGCGGCAGCCGCTCCCAGGCGCCCGGGTCGAGGTAGTTCGATTCCGGATCGTCGTAGGGATCGGTCAGGACCGAGTCGAGATGATGCGCGAGGTGGGTGTCGCGGAACCGCTCGAACGGGATCGCCAGCGTCAGCGGCGGCCAGACGAGCGCGGCGTTGAGGCGGGGGTTCCGGAACGGATGACCGTGGATGATCTCGTGGGTGATCGAGGCGTGCAGCGCCACCGCGACGGCGGCGAGCGCGATCCCCGCCGGCAGCCACCAGGCGGACAGAGCGGTGGTCGCGCCGATCCAGAGCGCATAGCAGACAGACAGCAAGACAAGCGTCGGCCATTCGACGCGCGACGTGTTCTTTTCCTTCATGGTTCCCCTTGCTCGGACAAGTGATTGCCCGAGGGAGGTTTTTCGCACTTGAACTGCGCCTGTGGCAGACTGTATCTAGGCAACACAAATTCAACATCCGTGACATTTCTCACCAACCGTGACCAAAACAGACAAACGCGACCGCGCATCGGTCTTCCGCCGCCGGCTGACGACGGCGATGCAGACCAAGGCACAGTCGCGCGCGGCGCTCGCGCGGGCGATCGGCGTCGACCGGTCGACGATCTCCCAGCTTCTGTCCGGAAAGGAAGCCCGCCTGCCGAACGCGCAGGTCGTCGCGGAATGCGCCGCCGCGCTCGGGGTCACGTGCGACTGGCTTCTGGGGCTCAGCGACCGCCCGGAGCAGGCGGCCGACCTGCTGGCCGCCACGATCTCGATGCCGCCCGCCGAACGCGCGCTGATCGACGAGCAGATCTTCGAGTGGCATCGCGAGGCGGAGGGCTACAAGATCCGCAACGTGCCGGCCAAGCTGCCCGACATCCTGAAGACCCCGGAGATGCTGGAATGGGAATACGCCCCGCATTTCGGCCACAACGCCGCTCGCGCCATCGCGGCGAGCGAGGTGCGGCTGGAGTGGATGCGGCGGTCGTCATCGGACTACGAAATCGCGATCCCGCTGTTCGAGATCGACTCCTTCGTCGCCCGGACCGGGTATTACGAAACTCTCCCCGAGGATGTCCGGGACCGCCAGATCGCCCGGTTCGTCGATCTTCACGAACAGCTCTACCCGTCGCTGAGGGTCTTCCTGTTCGACGCGCGCCGGCTCCTCTCGGCCCCGCTGACGATCTTCGGGCCGCTGCTGGCCGTGATCTACGTGGGCCAGCACTATCTCGCCTTCCGCGACACCGAACGGGTGCGCGCCTTCACGCTGCATTTCGACCGGCTGGTGCGGGAGGCCGAGATTTCCGCGCGCGGGTTTCCCGCCCACATCCAGGCGCATCGCGACGCGCTCAGGGGCTGATGCGCCCGGCACCGCTCTGCGGCGTCATCTCGAGCCGGCTCACGTCGTAGCCGTTGAAATCGAGCACCTCCCGCGCGGCCGCAAGCCGGTCGGCGGGCATCGCCGGATCGCGGTGCAGGATCCACCCGGCCCGCCCCGAGGGCACGCCGACCACGGCCGAGCGGTAGTCCTCGGACACCCAGAGCACCCAGTAGGGTGCCGACAGGAACGGCACGGTGTCGAAGCGCACAGCGAGGCGTCCGGGCCCGACGAGGCGCGCGTCGCCCTCGATCCGTCTCGGCCGCCCGTCGATGCGGCAGGTGTTCGTCACGCCGAGGCGGCCGTCCTCGCGCAGCGCGTACTCGGCGACGGTATCGGTGCAGCCGGTCTGGAACGGCACCGGGAACCGCGCGATCTCGTGCCAGCGCCCGGCATAGCGGACCGGATCGAAGGCCGCGGCGGAGGCGATCGTGACCGACGTGTCGCGGTAGCCCGATGGGCCGCCCGCGCAGCCCGCGAGGACGACGGACAGGCCGAGAGCGGCGATCAGTCGGTGCATATCGTGGCCCGCGCGCCGCTGTCGGTCAGCACCTCATGGCAGCCCAGGAAGGGATCGACGGGGGCGCAGGTGCGCGACCGCGCGAGGCAGAACCCCTGGCAATCGGTGCCTCTCGTGCAGCTGGTGTTGGCGTCGCGCGTGCGCTCGAGGCAGACGAAGCCGCCGGCAACGCCGGCCCTGCCCCAGATGCCGTCCCGCGCCTCGCAGCGGGCCTTCTCGACGGCGACCAGCTCCTCGCCCACGGGCGGCAGGTCGCCGGTCTCGCCGGGCTGGCAGGCCGACAGGAGGGCGAGAGCGAGCAACCCCGCGCCGGCCGCGACCGCTCCATTCGCTATTCGAACCACGGATGTCTCCTCCCCGACGCTCTTGTGTCACGATTCCGAAGCGCAAGGCGAGCACTCAGAACGGCATCGGGTGCGCCTTGTGCGTCAGCGCGATGTCGGTGAGCACATCTTCGCCGAGCGTCACGTCCGCGGCGTCGAGCGACCGCTTCAGTTGCGCGGGATCCGTGGCCCCGATGATCGGGATGGTCGGGAAAGGCCGGGTGCGCAGGAAGGCGAGCGCCATCTGCACCGGGTCGAGCCCGTGCGCCGCGGCCACCCCGTGATAGGCTTCGACCGCGGGAAGGACCCGCTCCGTCAGCCGCCCGCCGAGCCCCGGCGAGCGCGACAGCCGCGAGCCTTCGGGGACGGCGCCGCCCTGATACTTGCCGGACAGCAGCCCGGCGGCGAGCGGGGAATAGGCGAGAAGGGTGATGTCCTCGTGCACGCTCAGCTCCGCCATGTCGGTATCGTAGTGGCGGCAGAGCAGCGAATACTCGTTCTGCATCGTCGCGACGCGCGGGCATCCCGTCTCCTCGGCCAGGCGGAGCCACTGCATCGTGCCCCAGGCGGTGTCGTTCGACAGCCCGAAGGCGCGGATCTTTCCCTCCGCGGCGATCTCCTTGAGCACCTCCGCGACGGCGGCGAGGTTGTCGAGTTCCGCCGCCTTGTCCTGCGTCGAGGGATCGTATCCCCAGTTCTGCCGGAAGTGGTAGGAGCCCCGGTTCGGCCAGTGGAACTGGTAGAGATCGATATGGTCGGTCCGAAGCCTGCGCAGGGAAGTCTCGACCGCCTCGCGCAGCGTGTCGGGATGGATCCCCCGGCCCTCGCGCACGAACCCGCCGTTCCTGCCGCTGATCTTCGTCGCGATCACCACGTCGCCGCGCCGCCCGGTCTTGCCGATCCAGCTTCCGATGATCTCCTCGGTGCCGCCCACCGTTTCGGGCTTGACCGGGTTCGTGGGGTACATCTCGGCAGTGTCGAGAAAGTCGACGCCGTGGTCGAGCGCCATGTCGATCTGCGCATGGCCCTCGGCTTCGGTGTTCTGGCTGCCCCATGTCATCGTGCCGAGACAGATCTCCGAAACCTCGATCCCGGTCCGTCCGAGTGTCATCCGCTGCATGCCCGCCCTCCTGTTCCGCCTGCGGGTGAAGGCATAGCGGCCCCTGCCGGAAGGGCAAGGGATGAACATCCGCAACCCCGGCCCGTCGGCTTGCGCCCGCATGGATCGCCCCGGATCGGAACGGCAAATCGCGGTTGAGAACATTCGGCGAACAAACTACCCTCTCCGCCATGACCCAGGCCATCGCCCCGCACCTGCTGTCGCGCCACGGCCAGTCCCGCCCCGGGCGTGCCGGCATTCCCTTCCTGGGCGAGCTGTCGCTCGCCCCCGCGCGGGTCCACGAGATCTGCGGCCCGGCCCGGCGGACGCTCGCGCTCGCCGTGGCGGGGGCGATGGAGGGACCGGTCCTGTGGGTCTCGCCGGCCTGGAACCCTGCGCGCCTGAACCCCGAGGGGATGCTGCGGCTCGTCTCGCCCGCGCGGTTCCTCTTCGTGACCCCGCGCCGGGCGGAGGACCTGCTCTGGACGATGGAGGAGGCGCTGCGCTCGGGCGCGGTGCCGCTCGTCGTGGCCGACCTTCCCGGCCCGCCCGCGCTGACCCCCGTCCGCCGCCTGCACCTCGCCGCCGAGACCGGCGCGGCGGAGGGCCGTCACCTGCCGCTGGGCCTGATCCTGACGCCCGAGGGCAACGCGCCGGGGGTGGAGAGCCGCTGGTCCTTCGCTTCCCGCCATCCCGACACGACGACCGAACGCTGGGACATGCGCCGCCTCCGCGCCCGGACGCAACCGGAGGCCGCCTGGGCCGTCGAGGGCCAGCCGGACGGACGGCTCGCCCTCGCGGACCGATCCCGGACGGACACCGCCGAAGAGGGCTGGAAAACCCCCTGAAACCGCGTCAGTGTCGCGCCATCCCACGGCGTGAGTTCGATGCGCGTCCTCATTTCCTTCGCGGCCCTCTTCCTCTCGGTCATCCTGCTCCAGATGGGCGCCGGCGGGCTGGCGCCATTGGACGCGATCTCGGGGCTGGAGCTCGACTTCACCCGCGGCGAGGTCGGCCTCCTGGGCTCGGCGCATTTCCTCGGCTTCTTCGTCGGCTGCTGGTGGGCGCCGCGGCTCATGGGAACGGTCGGACACTCCCGCGCCTTCGCGGCCTTCACCGCCGCCGGCACGATCGGGATCCTCGCGCACATGATGATCGTCGACCCGCTCGCCTGGGCGGTGATGCGGGTGCTGGCGGGCTTCAGCGTGGCGGGCTGCTATACCATCGTCGAATCCTGGCTGCAGGCGAAGGTCACCAACGAGACGCGCGGCCGGACCATGGGCATCTACCGCGTCGTCGACATCACCGGCTCGCTCGGCGCGCAGCTGCTCATCGGCGTGCTCGAACCGGCGAGCTACGTCTCCTACAACCTGCTCGCGCTGTTCTGCTGCGCCGCGCTCATCCCGCTGACGCTGACCCGCGTCGCCCAGCCCGAGACACCGGCGGCGCCCCGCCTCCGGCCGCGCCTCGCCTGGGACCGCTCGCCGCTGGCCGCCGCGGGCGTCGTCGTCTCCGGCCTCACCGCATCGGCCTTCCGCATGGTGGGTCCGGTCTACGGCGTCGAGGTCGGGCTCACCACCGACCAGATCGCGCTCTTCCTCGCGGCCTTCGTCCTCGGCGGCGCGCTCAGCCAGTATCCGTCGGGGTGGCTCGCCGACAAGT